>CAZLWT010000009.1:0-16122 GCA_964563325.1 uncultured Rhodoluna sp.
TGAAACTAAGGCAAGCGACTCACCGCGAATGTTCTCAGGCAGAGCCACAACGTTCACGAACATGCCCTGAGAGTCTTGGCGCAACAGGTAGCGAGCTACGGCGCGCTTCACCTTGGTATCGGCTGCACAGAGCGAGAGCGAAACGGCATAAACGGCTTCGTATGGCGCTGGGGCAACGTCGCTTCCGATTGGCGGAAGTGGCTTAATGCTTGAGTCATGCGTCAACTTGACGACGTTTTCGGTCTTGGTGACTCTAAACTGCGTTGCGGCCGAGGGAATCGATGTGGTGGTGTCGGCAAAGACAGCGTTGTCGGGGTTTCTGTCAACCATGATCGAGGCAACGATGGGGGTGTCGGTGGCGTTCAAGGCGTAAATCAGATTGAGCGAGTTTGGCACCAGGGCAATCGAACCGTATGGCAGATCGGTGAAGGCAAGCGGATCAAGTTCGGCCTGTGGCGTCAAGAGGCTCGATGAAAAGGTTTTGCCGTCGATTGATTTCATCCAAGCGCCGAACGAATCCAGTGCGTTCTTTTGGGTCTGCTTGATTACGGTGATTGCGGTGTCCTCGGGCACATATCCCGGGTTTACCTTTGCGAATGCGTCGTCGTTCCAAGAGGTTATCTTTCCCGAAAAAATATCCGAGGCCAGCTTGGGGGTCAGGTTGAGCGAACCGAAGTTTGGCATGTTGGTAATGACGACTGCCGCATCGATTGCGTAGGGCACGGTGGCGAATGGCTGGCATTCTGAAGAAGGCTTCGGGCCCTGGGTGATTTGAATGTCCGCTCCGGCTGGTGCAGCCGCAACGGTGGCAACCATGTCCGAGCAGTTGCCGAGAATGGCATCGCCATTCATTGAGGCTTCATCGGTCATTGAGTTCGGGTAGGAAACGGCGACTTGACCGGGTTCGCAAATGAAAGTCTGCTCAGCAAGAGCAGCCAATACCTCCGGTGGCATCGGTGGATCACAGGCGGTTAGCGTTCCAATCGCCAGTGAGGCAACTGCAACCGAGAAGAATACGCGCCTAAACATGTGTCAACCTTTCAAAAGCGGAATATGCGTTAACCAGTGAAGGAGTGCAGACAAATCTGTCTGCACTCCTTCACTGTTTGGAACTTATTGAAACTTATTTACTACTTGATCTTCTTAGCGTTGTTCAGAGCAGCGGTCTTGATTGCACCGGTGAGCGAAACGTAGCCGAGCTTGGTTGCGTTAGCAGGTACACAGCTCTTCAGCAGGTAGTTCACAAAGCCCTTTACGGCTGCTGCTTCAGGGGTACCAGCTGAGGTTGGAACGATTGCATAGGTGATAAGCGACGCGTTGTATCCGCCTGAAACCTTCTTGGCCCAGTCGAAGGTCACGAAGCCGTTTGAGGCAACAGACTGACCAGCGATGAACTTCGAGGCACCAGCGGTGGTCGGCTTTACAAACTGACCGGCTGCGTTCTTGATGGTTGCAAGGCTAAGCTTCTGGCCGTTTGCATCCTTTAGGTCGGCATAACCAACCGAGTAGTCCTGGTTTGCAACTGCTGCAACCAAAACTGACGAGCTGCCTGCACCGGTACCGCTTGGGGTGGCGTCGCCAGTTGCGGTGGTCCAAGTCTGGTCACCGGTCCAGCCAGAAGCACCGTTAGCTGCAAGGTAGCCAGAGAAGTTTCCGTTGGTTCCCGACTTTGAGTTGCGGTAGTTCACGTTGATTGAGTGGTTTGGAAGGTTGGCAGTCTTGTTCAGAGAAACAATGGCTGCGTCATTCCACTTCGAAATGGTTCCCTTGAAGATTTTTCCGATGGTTACTGCATCGAGCTTCAGGGTCTTTACACCAGGCACGTTGAAGATGATGGCGATTGGGCCACCAACGATTGGCACGTAGGTGAAAGGTGTGTTCTTGGCGCCACCAGCGAAGGTCTCGGTTAGTGCGCCATCTGAACCAGCAAAGTCGAAGGTGCCAGCAACGAATGCTGCACGGCCGGTGCCTGATGAGCTTGAGGTGTAGGTGACGTTAGCACCCGAGTAGTTAGCTGCACAGGCGGTGATGATGCCGGCAGAGAACGATGATCCGCCAGAGGCGATTGAAACGCTCGCGGCGTTAGCTGAAGTGCCAGTAAGTGCTAGCGAAGCGGCCAGCACCAGTGAGGCGACGATTCCTGCGGTCTTACGCATTTTGAACTCCTTGTTCAGATGTCTTGTCGTTCGAATTCTCGAACATACTAAGTAAAACTTAACCAGGTTAATGATTGGTGAAAGAGCGGGTGTCCGTTAGGTGAACGATTGGATAACGGCGGTTAGCCAAAGTGTCCGTTTACGTAATCGTTGGTTCGCGGGTCGGTTGGTGTGTTGAAAACGTCCTCGGTGCGACCGTACTCGACGACCTGCCCGGGGTTTCCGTCCTCAGCCAAGAAGAAGGCTGTCTGATGTGCCACGCGCTGAGCTTGCTGCATGTTATGAGTCACGATGACGATGGTCATTGAATCTGACAACTCAACAATGGTCTCTTCGATGCGACGCGTTGAACCTGGGTCTAGTGCCGAACACGGCTCGTCCATCAAAAGAACTTCGGGTGACATGGCAAGTGATCTTGCGATGCAAAGACGCTGCTGCTGGCCACCGGATAGTGAGATAGCCGGGTCTTTCAGGCGATCTTTAACTTCGTTCCAGATTGAAGCGCGGCGCAGCGAGGTTTCAACCAGCTCGGCTGCGTCATAGCCGCGACGACCCGATAGCTTAAGACCGGCAAGAACGTTCTCGGCGATGGTCATGGTTGGGAATGGGTTCGGCTTCTGAAAGACCATTCCGATTGCAAGGCGAACGTCAACTGGGTCTACGTCAGAGCCATAAATGTCGCGGTCGTCAAGGAAAACCTGGCCGGCAAACCCAGCGCCTGGAATAAGTTCGTGCATGCGGTTTAGGGTTCGCAGGTAGGTGCTCTTGCCACAACCTGAGGGCCCGATCAGCGCAGTGACCTGATTTGGTTCAAAGTTCAGCGACACTCCACCTAGAACGTGGCGCTCACCGAACCAAACATTCACGTGCTCCGAGCGAAGGCTTGACGCACTGGGCTGTTGTTGCAAAGCCGATTCAGCTGACATGGGTTACTTTCGCTTTCTTGGGTTGGACTTTTTTGCGCCACTCAAAAGGCGCGCCGAGGCAAACAGGATTGCTACCAGCATGAGAATGACCAAGGCCGCACCCCAGGCACGCTGGATGCTGGTGTCGTAGCTGTTCGAAATGTATTGGTAGACGTAGGTTGGCAACGAAGCCATCGGCGCACCAAGATCAAAGCTGGTCTCGTTGCGTGAGTTGATGGTTAGCAAGAGCGGAGCGGTTTCACCGATTACGCGCGCCACACCAAGCAGGCAGGCGGTGACCAAACCGGTCTTGGCGGCCGGCAGAGTCACCATGAAGAACGCACGGTAGGCGGGCGCTCCAAGAGCAAGGGCGCCGGTCCTAAGTTCCATTGGAACCAGACGGAGCGCTTCCTCGGCGACCCTCGCCACCGTGGGCAGCATCAGCGGCATAAGTGCTAGTGATCCGGCCCAGCCGGCATAGCCCGTGACTCCGGTAACAATAAGTGCAGAGTAAACGAAGAGCCCAGCCACCACAGACGGCAAACCAGAAAGCGCCTGAAGCAAAGTTCTGACTGCGTTTCGCCCACGGTCACGAGTTTCGGTTAGGTATACCGCAATGGCAACACCAAGTGGCACCGTCACCAGAGTGGTTAGGCCAACAATCAACAGGGTTCCAATGATTGCGTGACCCACTCCACCGAAGGCAAGATCGGTGGTTGATGAAATGTACTTGTTGTTCTGCAGCAAGAACTGAGGGCTAAGCGCCTTGAACCCTTGCGAGATAACCGACCAAAGCACCGAGAGCAACATCACGGCAACTAGCGAGCTAAAGAAAATTGTGAAGATGATTAGCATCGCATCGGCGAAACCCTTGCGGCCGTAAATTCTTACACCGACTGCTCCCGCGGCAATTATTTGCAGTGGCATGAAAACCAGAAGCAAGCCAACCGGGCCCGCGAGGTGAAGCATTGAGCTGAGAATCAAGGCAAGAATGGCTGGAAGCACGGATGCCAGTACCACTAGGCGCGTGTTAGTTGGGTTCGGAATCGACCAAGGCTCGGTGGCCGGTCTCGGCTGTGGAGTCGGCGATGGATTGATTATCGTCATATTTTTCTCCATGGTTGCGCCTTGTCAACGATTACCGCGGCAAGTGAGTTGACGATCAAGGTCACGATGAACAAAACCAAACCGGCAGCCAGCAAGGCCGGAATCTCGGTCTTAGGGTCCGCTTCACCGAACTTCGAAAGAATCATTGACGCAATCGATCCTCCGCGGCTTTCGATAACACCAACCCAGTTGATGTCGAACGAGAGGTTCAAGACGAAGAAGATGGCGACGGTTTCACCAAGGGCACGGCCAAGGCCGAGTAGCACGCCACCGACGATGCCACCGCTAGCGGTTGGCAAGATTACCTTCAAGAAGGTGCTCGCCTTGCTTCCACCTAGCGCCAGGGCCGCATTGATGAGCTCGCGATCCATCTGACTGAAAATCTCGCGGGTGACCGAGGAAATGATCGGAACAATCATCACGGCCACAATCCATCCGGCAATGAAGGGGGTTCCAAGGAAGTTCTTGGTGCTGCTTGAGAAGAAGGGCAACCAGCTCAGGTACTTGTTCAGTAGCTCGGACCACTGTGCACCGACCGGCGCAAAGACCGCGATTCCCCAGAGACCAATGACGATGGATGGCAGCGCAGCCAGCAAGTCAATCAGAGTGGTGGCTATCGCTTTGACGCGTTTGCCGGCTAGGAAGACTATGAAGTAGGAAACTGCCACCGACATTGGCACGGCCAAAATGATGCCAAGAAACGCAATGAAGATTGAACCCCAAAGCATAGATCCGATTTGAAACAGCGGCGGGGTCTTTGAGTTATCCCAGACCGATCCG
Source organism: uncultured Rhodoluna sp. (assembly GCA_964563325.1). GTDB lineage: Bacteria > Actinomycetota > Actinomycetes > Actinomycetales > Microbacteriaceae > Rhodoluna. The sequence continues at coordinate 4,949 of CAZLWT010000009.1, forward strand.
GTGATAAATGACAGGCCCTGCTCCTGCAGAGCCGGCAACGAGCGCGCTAGCAGGAAGGCAAAAATGAGTGCCACCAGAACGAGTGAAGACCCGGCAGCGACCCTAACTGTGTAGAAGAACGCTTTGTCTTGCAACGAAAATGGCTTGGCCATTAGCTTGCGGCGCACAGGCGCTTGGGTCTGGGCACCAGAATCCGGCAGCGGTGTGTTTTGCATATCTTCATTCTCGAGCCAACACGTGACCGAAAACTGGTCATAAAGTTAACGGAAGGTGAATTAAAAGAAATGGCCCAACCACCCGAGGGTGATTGGGCCACTCTGAGAAGCTGTCTTAGACGACTGCCCCTGCAACAAACACGGTGATGGTGTAGATCTTCTGAGTACCATCGGTTGCATCAACGGTGACGGTTAGGGTGTTGTTTCCAGCAACCAAACCAGTGTCGCCGGCAACGGTGACATCAGCGAATGCGTCCTGTGAGACGGCGTTCACCAAAACCGAGGTGGTGCCAGCGGCAACGTTGATGGTCGAACCATCGGTGGTTGCTGAGCCGTTCACCTGAAGGGTCGATAGCGCGGTGTTAGATGAAAGCGCAACAGCCACGATCACGTTGTATGACTCGGTGTCGCCATCTGCGGTTGTGACATCAATGGTGATGATGTTTTCTCCTGGAACCAAGTCGGTGTTTCCGCTGATGTCTACCGTCGAGGTCGACTCGTTGGCTACTGCAACGACTCGAACCGAACCGGTGCCGCTTGGCACTGTGACGGTGTCACCATCGGTCACGCTGACTCCTGCGACCTGGAAGATCTTTAGGCCAACGTAAACCTGGATGCTGTAGACAACCACGGTGTCGTTAGTGGTGGTCACCGTGATGTTTACGGTGTTGAATCCAGCCACTAGGTCGATGTTGCTCTCGTCCAGAACTTCAACGGTGGTTCCGGCAATGTTTCCTTCTCCAAGAACCTCAACTGAGAGGGTGCCTGGGTCAACGAATACAACCGAGCCAACCACTGCAGTCTTACCGTTTACGGTCAAGGACTTCAGCGAGCTGTCACTGCTTAGCAACACGTTCACGATTACGTTGTATGAGTCTGAGTTCTCACCATCGGTTGCGTTTACGGTCACGGTCACAATGTTGTCACCGGCAACTAGGTCGGTGTCGCCACTGATGTCGACGGTTGCACCAGGCATTGCAGCCTCGGCCATAACATCAACCGAAGTGGTGCCAGCCGGTACTGGAATCGAGTCGCCATCGGCAACATCGGTTCCGTTGATCGAGAAGGTTGACAACGTGGTGTTGTCCGACAGCGCAACGTTTACGGTCACCTCTGAAACCGAAACGGTTCCATCCTGAGCGGTTACTGTCGCGGTCACGGTGTTTTCACCAGGAACGAGCTCGTCGCCACCAACTACATCAACGTTTGAGTTCTCGTCTGCTGCCTCGGCAACAACCTCAACCGAGGTCGTTCCGGCAACAACATCAACCGATCCACCGTTTACAACGGCTGAGCCGTCAATGGTGAAGGTTGAAAGATCGGTGTTGGCTGAACCAGCAACAACTACCTTGACCGAGTAAACCTTGACTGATCCATCCTGAGCGGTGACGGTTGCGGTGATGGCGTTGTCGCCAACCTCAAGAGCGTCTCCGCCGTCAACCACAACTGTGGCCTTGGAGTCTTCAGTCTCAGCCATTACTTCAACCGACGCGGTGCCGTTTGCAGCCTGAACAACTGATCCATCGACAACAGCTGAACCGGCAACGGTGAAGCTTGACAGGTTTACGTTGTTTGAAGGAACTGGAACGTAGGTCACAGCGATGATGGCCTGGGCGTTGTTTCCGCGACCCTTGCCCGCTGCGCTGTAGCTTGCGACTAGGCCAAGAGACTTGAGCTTGCTTACAACCTTGTGTGCGCGTGCATTGCTCAACTTAGGTGCGTGAGCCTCGGCAGCATCCTGAGAGGTGAAGCCAGTCACAACAACCGAGGTTTTGATTCCACGGATGTCGTCTACCAAAGTGGTTAGCGAAGTCGATGCAACATCAGTGACACTGCTTGATCCCATTGCGAACCGGACGCTGGTCTTTACATATACCGGCACCAGCAAACGCAGGATGTGGCTAGCGGTTGAGCCGTTTAGCGCAACAGTGTTCAGCTTAAGAATGTTCACTCCGGCTTTGAGGCCTGAGGCACCCTCAACGGATACCTTGGTGAACTGAGAACTTGGGGTGGCAACTACGGTTGCCGACTTGGCACCAACGGCAAGGAGCACTGAACTGCCGACCTTAACCGATTTGCCATTTACGAGGATGCTCGAAAGCGAAACATCCGAAGCGATTTTTGCGACAGCTGGTCTTGAGCTGATCGCTACTGGAGCGGCGTTAGCAGCCCCGATGCTGATTGTCTGCGCGAATAACACGCCAAGGGCGATGCCAAGCACGGCGAATGGTTTGGCCAACTGCTTTTTCATGTGGATGTCCTAAAAGTAGAGGAAATGTAACATCCTCAAGTTATCAAGTTATCAACCTGGTTAACAAGGTCGACCAGCAATCATTAGAGCAACGTTAACCATGAGCGAGGTAACTGTTAACTTGCTGTTCGCTTTGGTGCGGAATAGGCCAAACCGCGGGTCATCCAGCCGACGCCGCCAAGTCTAAAATAAAAGGACTAACCCATTAGGAGGCAGCGCGTGAACCGACAGGTGCTTGTCTTCCCGTATTGGAACATCAATCCGTACCTGAACCTGCTTTATCTCGATGCTCAATCTCAGGGAATAGAGATTGTTCGGCTCGATAAGTACGAAGAGCTTGCCGAAGCACTCAGGTCTTCTCGCTGGGGCCAGATTTTTCACATTCACTCGACCGAACTAATCGTGCAAAAAGCCGTAGACGCTGCCGAGGCCAACTCGCGGGTCGACGAACTGATTCGCCTCTTCGCGGTGGCCAAAGCCAATGGTTCGAAGCTGGTGTGGTCGGTTCATAACGTTTTGCCGCATGAGTCGCGATTTTACGAGATAGAAATTCGCCTGCTTGATGCCATCGCATCCAGCGCCGATCGCATTCACGTTTTGGCAGACTCCACAATCGAACAAACCAAGGGTCACTTCAGTCTGGACGCCCAAAAAGTTGCGGTGGTTCAACACTCCAGCTTTTGGGGCGTCTACGACCAGACGATGCCAGCCAACGAGGCTAGGGAATCGTTCGGCTTAGCCGAGGGCGACAACTCGGTGCTTTTCCTCGGGCAAATGCGTGCATATAAGGGACTACACCTGCTGATAGCCGCCATCAAGGAACTCAATATTGAAGGCGCCAACCTGAAGTTGCTGCTGGCCGGATCTGCCAAGCCAAAACACCGGCGTGAAATTCAGAAAATGATTGGTGCTGACCCAAACATCCAAGCAAAATTTTCGTTCATCGAGAACAGTGAACTGCAGCGTTGGTTCAAGGCCGCCGATGTTGCGGTTCTGCCATTTCAGCAAATTCTGAACTCTGGCAGCTTGTACCTAGCCGCGAGTTTTGCTGTTCCGGTTATCGCGCCGGCCCTGGGCAACCTTCCCTCGCTCTTCGGTTCCGAGCCTTGGGCAACGCTTTATGACTCCGGTGACCCAAAACAGGCAATTAAAAGCGCCCTGCTGCAACGATTTAGTGCGAACACTCGCAAAACAGACCAAGCCATCATTAGGGCCGCCGAAGACTTTGCGGCTCAGCACCGACCCTGGCAGATGTCAAAGGACTTCACTTTGAAGGTTTTGGAGCCACTCTTCTAAAAAGTCGCGCAACCAATGGCATCGGCTTAAGAACTCGCAGCATCCGGTCTTTTTTATTGACGGGAGCAAATGCGGCGGCCGAACTCAGCCGACTGGCACGAACCGGGGGAATCTCGGTTGTCAAGATTGCCCGGGTAAATTCTATTGAGCGAATCGGGTCTGCGTAGTTTAGGCTCAGGCTCCAAAACCCAGCCGACTTGAACCGACGCAGCGAAATCGACACATCGAAGGCCGCTGCATAGTCTTCGGTGTTGACTCGACTGGTCTCGTGCAACGGCAACTCAAACTGCCTGCCGCTTTGCTCGTTGCGAGCGATGATGGTCAACTTTGTGATGTCGCTGAAACCAAGCAGGTTTAGGGTGAAGGCCAGCGACCCGCGCCCGACCCTCAAGTTAGTTGCCCAGTTCTCGTTCTCGGCCCCGGCCGCAATGAGTTTTGGCAGGTAATCGACGTCGTGCCTTCGGCAAGCAACCGCGATAATGCTCGGCAGGTTGCCCAGATGGTGGGGGGCCAACTGCGGTTTTGATATTCCCTCGCCAAGCGAGTGGGTGGCAACTGAGGTCACGGCGATTGCCAAACTTATCCAGTCCGCCGGGTGAAACTCTTCATGCACTTCCAGAAGTGGCTCAACCACAGCGGCAACGAAAGCCGCCTTCACATACTTCTGGTTGAGTGGTCTGACCGAGTTGAGCGCAACCAGTCGTTCAAGCAATTCGCTGGCACTCTCGAGAACCGTGGCAACCGTGACCTCGCGATGGGCTTGCCATTCAAAAGACCCATCGGCCGCCAGGTTCACCAGATGATTCGCTTGCTCTGCCTCGGCAAGTTCAAAAACCAAGATTTTATTCAGTGGAGTTTTTGCAATGATCGCTTGGTTTCCCGTGTGCTCGATCGCCAAGGCAAAGACTCGCACCTGTTGGGCAACCTTGGCCAGTGTCTTGGCGTCGGCGGTTGACAATGCGATTGCCGCCTTGCGCAGGTGCAACCATCCATCGGAGTTATAAAACATGTTGAAATAATCGCGCAACACCGGCGGGGCAAGTTTGCCATTTTGGGTTGCCGAAACCAGCAACTCCAGGCAATTGCGCTCTTCTTGCAGATAACTGAGCAGCCCCGCTAGGCCGGCCGCCCGATTGCTCATTGATGTTGCACCGGGTCGTTCGCGATAGAGATAGACGTTGTCGGTCACCACATCGATTTTTGTGGCCTCGAGCATCACGCGAACCATCGGCACTATGTCATTTGACCGAACCGCGTCTGAGAAGCGAACCCCGGTGGACTCCCAAAAATCGAGTCGGAACATCTTGTTCCACACCGCGCGATTGCGAATCAAATCTGGAAGGTCGGCCAACTTTGCGCCCTGGCGAGGCTTCGAAACAAAGCGCCATTTTGCCGTGGGGTTCCAGGTGCGGTCGATTGAGAACTTGAGGAACTTACCCACCGCAAATTCGGACCCCGAGGCCTCTAGGCTTTTGAGAAGCGAGGCATAGGCGCCCCTCGGCACGATGTCGTCTCCGTCTGCAAAAACCAAGAAATCACCGGCGGCAGCGGCCACTCCAGCGTTGCGCGCTCGGCCACCACCGGAACCCACCATTTTGGCAACCCTGACACGGGAATCCTTTTTGGCGTACCCAGCGATTATTTCGGCGGTGCCATCGGTTGAACGGTCGTCGACGATTACTAGCTCGAAAGACTCGACCTCTTGATCCAGCACACTCTCGATGGCATCCGGCAGCCAAGTTGCCACATTGTGGGTGGGCATAACCACCGAAAGCAACACGGGCTTCTCGCTTATTTTGTCCACCTAATGAGCATACCGAGTGGCGCTTCACCGCTTGGCGACAAGGCGGCAGAACCGTAGCGACCTGGACACCGACTCTTAGGGCTCGATTTACTGGCAGGTCAAGGTTTGTTAACCCAATGAACCCAACATTGAATGCGTGAAGGAATTTCTAAGCTACGTCGCCATCGGCGATTCGCTTTCAGAGGGCCTGGGCGACCGCGGCTTCAATCAAGACCGCTCTCACTGTGGCTGGACCGACCGTCTAGCAACCCTGCTTAGCCTGCAGGCCAGCGCCAACGGGCAGGGTTTTCAGTTTGCCAACCTGGCCATCAGGGGCAGTGGAGCCAGAACAATCCTGGGGCAACAGCTGAACGACGCGTTGAACCTCAAACCGGACCTCGTGACAATAATGGCCGGGGCAAATGACTTTTCGGCCAACTCGAAGCGACGGGCCGAAATAGCCGAACTGCTGAACGATGGATTAGCGCGTTTGCGCGAGGCCGGGGTCACGGTGGTGATAGCCAACACGATTTGCCCAAGACACCTTCGAATCTTCAAGCCGTTGTTGAAACGGTCAGAAGCGATCACTCACATCATCGAGGGCCTGGCCTCGAAGTTCGGAGTTCCGATTTTGGATGTCCACCGGATCGATCAGCTGGGCGGAATTGACTACTGGGCCCAAGACATGGTGCACTTTTCGGCGCACGGCCACATCACCGTGGCCAATCGGGCTGCCGAGGTGCTCGGTCTAGACCTGCGCTGGCCAGAGGTGGACCCTTCCGAGCTAAAGAATCAAAGACGAAGCCTTCAAGAAACCCTGCTTTGGATTGGTCGCGACGTTGTGCCCTTCGTTTCACGATGGCTTCGCAGAACAACCTCGGGGGTTGGAATAATGCCGAAGTATTCGAACCTGGTGGAGTTTTCACCCCGGGAACAGGACCTTACTTCTTTGCGGCAGCCGCTCGCCGCCTAAAAAAGTCGCGCAATAGTTCGATTGGCAATGGAAGCGAAGACAAAATAACGAAGCTCAAAATTACGCCTTCGAGATGCTTATGCACAAAGTCGTTCGTGCCAAGCAAGTAGCCCGCCGTCATTACGCCGGCTACCCAGGCAAAGCCACCAATGAGGTTGAAGCGTAAAAACCTGCCCGGTTCGAAACCCGCGATGCCGCTGAGCATGGGGATGAGCGCTCGTAGGATGGGCACAAATCTGGCGAGGATAATCGACCGAGCCCCATACCGCTCAAAGAATGCCTCGGTGCGGGCCAAGACCTTTTCGTTGAAAAACCAGGTCTGCTTTCTACTAAAAATGCTCGACCCAAGCCGGCGACCAAGCGAAAAACCAACCTGCGATCCTAAAATGGCGCTGGCAAAAACCAAGAGCAAGGCCAGCCAAAAAGGAAAACCGGTTAGATAAGAAGACAGTGACAGCCCAAGCAGGAAGAGCAGGGAATCCCCGGGAAGAAAGGAACCGAGGATTGTTGCCGTCTCGAAGAAAATAATGATTGCGACACCGTAGACCGCGAAACTTCCGAGCGATTGGATGATGCCCTGTGCGTCAGGAAAGATCAACTAGCTTTAACCCCTTTGAGGTTGTTTGGGCTTTGCTCGCTGCAACTCTGGCGATTGCCGAGTGATAAAAGTCTATTAGCTTGCCATTATTGGCCGACCAGGATTTGTTCAGGACACTGCGTCGGGCCTGCTCTGCCACCCTGGCCCGCAAACCGGAGTCTTGAGTTAACTGCAACACCTGCGAAGCAAAAGCTCCATGTTTAGTTGGGTGCACTAGAAAACCGCTAAGCCCATTCTCAATCAGGTGTTTTGGTCCACCGCTGGCGGGTGCAACGACTGGAAGACCACTGGCCTGAGCCTCTTGAATGGTTTGACCGAAGGTTTCCTCGGTTCCGAAGTGGGTAAAGATGTCTAGGGCGGCATAGGCATTCGCCAGTTCGACGCCACCCAAACGGCCGGTGAACACCACTTTTTTGCCTGCAAACTTAGCTTCGAGCCGCTGGCGTTCGGGGCCCTCGCCCACCACCACGCAACGCACACCTGGCAAGTCAAGAAGTTCGCTCATGCGATCCACCTGCTTTTCGGCCGCCAATCGACCGACGAACCCAACCACCAACTCACCGTTTGGCGCCCATTCACGCTTTAGGTCGATGACCGCGCTATCTTGCCGACGATTTGGGTGAAATAGGTCTAGGTCAACTCCCCTGCCCCAAACATCAACGCCCGGCACTCCCAATGCGCGCAAATATGAGGCGGCTTCGTCGGTTGGCGCCAGATTTATGGTCGCGGGTGCGTGAATCGTCGCCATGATTTTGTCGATTACCGGTCTAGCAAACTTCAGGCCGTAACGCTCAACGTATCCAGAAATGTCGGTCTGGTAGATGGCAACGCAGGGAACACCCAAACGCTGGGCAACGGCTATCGCCTGACCACCGAGAAAAACTGGTGAGGCAACGTGAATCACATCCGGTGCAAAGTTAGCAAGCGTGACCTGCAAAAGCGGAGTTGGCATTCCCCATTGAAATTGTTTGAGCATAACCGCTGGCACTCGCACCACATCAAAGCCGAGATACTTATTTATCGGGTTCGCAGCATCTGAGCTGGCTGATGCGCGAGCCGAAGGCGCAATGACGATTGCCTCATGCCCGGCCTGACGCAGGGTCTCAAGCACCCGAAGCACCGAGTTAGTGACACCGTTTACTGCAGGAAGAAACGATTCGGTGACTATGGCTACTCGAAGGCTCATAAATAGAAGGTAAAGAAACCATCTGAAGCACAGCCCAAGATGGGTTGAATCAGAGGTGAACGAAGGTTAGCCGAAAGGTGTCGACCTGCCCCTAGAGTCGAAGGCGCAGGGCGTTCAGCACCACCGAGACGCTAGAGAAGGCCATTGCCGCACCCGCAAACATCAGGTTCAACAAACCAAGCGCGGCCACCGGAATCAACACGAGGTTGTAGCCGAAAGCCCAACCCAAATTCTGTTTGATGTTCAACCAGGTGCGGCGCGCCAAATCAAGGGCAAACGCAATCGCCAATGGGTTATCGTCGATGATCGTGACACTGGCTGCCGCCTGGGCGGCGTGAGTGCCAGAGCCCATGGCGATTCCAACGTCGGCACCGGCGAGGGCCGCAACATCGTTCAATCCGTCGCCAACCATGGCCGTGGCCGAATGACCCGTGCGCTCGGCCCTTATGCGATTGATGACCTCGAGCTTGGCTTCGGGCGCCACCTCGGCATAAAACTGTTCGATGCCCAACTGCTTGGCCACAACCGACACCCTGGCTTCGGCATCACCCGATAGCAAAATTGGCTGAATGCCAAGGGCTCGCAGGGCTTCGACGGCGGGCTTGGCTTCGAGCCTGACATCGTCCTCAAGCGCAATCAAGGCCTTTGCCTCGTTGCCCCAAGAAACCACAACCAAGCTTTTGGCACCGGCTTTCAAAACCGCGGCATCAAGCTCGGCACGATTATTGACGATGGATGTCGCCGGGCTCGCAACCCTAACGAACACACCGTTGACCGTTCCGGCGGCCCCGGCCCCGGCCACTTCGCTCACCTCAAGCGCGGTCAGCTCTTGGTCGAGGGCCGCAATTGCCTTGGCCAACGGGTGAACCGATGACCGCTCAACGGCGGCGGCCATGGCCAGGGCTTGCTTTAGCCCCGCGGCATCGACAGCGGACAACCCGAAAGTGGCCGAAACCCGCAGCTGCCCGGTGGTTAGGGTGCCGGTTTTATCGATGACAACCTGACGCACCCGATTCAGAACCTCGAGTGAATCCGGGTTGCGAATCACAATGCCACGTTTGGCACCGAGCGAGGTGGCAACGGTAAGGCTCATTGGCACGGCAATGCCGAGGGCGCAGGGGCAAGCGATAACCAAAACCGCGATGGCGGCCGACAGCCCGCGTTCCGAATCGCCAAGCAGAACAAGCCAAACCAAATAGGTCAGAACTGAAAGACCAATAACCCCGGGTACGAACACCGAGGAAATGCGGTCTGTGATGTTGGTGATTTTGGCCTTATGGGCGGTGGCTTCACGAACCAAATCGGCAATCTGCGCGATGCGACTATTGGCGCTAACGGCGGCGGCCCGCAAAACTAGCGGCGCGGTGAGGTTCACGGCACCGGCGCTGACATCGGCGCCGCGGGCGGCATCCATCGGCATTGATTCGCCGGTAATCAGTGAGTTATCGATTAGGCTCGCGCCCTCGATCACTTGACCATCTACCGGAATGCGCTGCCCGGCGGCCACGACTACCAAGTCGCCAACTTTGACCTGTGAGGTGGGAATATCAATTTGTTGGCCATCGCGACGAACCGAAGCGGTGTCTGGAATCGCCGACAGCAATGCTCGAACCGAGTCGGTTGCCGAGCGTCTGGTGCGAACCTCTAACCAGCGCCCGAACAGAACCACGGTTGGCACGACCGCTGCCACCTCAAAGTAGCTCTGCATTCCGCCAATAAAAACCTGCCAAAGACTGAAGCCGTAGGCAACGACGACACCAAGCGAAACCAGCGTGTCCATGGTGGTGGTGCGCTGGCGCAGGTTTTTGAAGGCCGCCCTGTGAAATGGCCAGGCCACCCATAGTGCGACAGGCGCGGTTGCGAAAGCTGAGATGGTGTGCCAGTTCGGTGGCATCCAAGCCTCGACCATGCTGATGATGGCCACCGGGGCGGCCAAAACCAATCCGACCCAGATTCGCCAAATCATCGTGGACAATTCACCCTGATTCGAACCGACCGAGTATCCGGCTTCCTCAACCACCTCAGTCAACTCGGCTCGGCTGACCTCGGAGCTTAGGGTGATGTGAGCCTTTTCGGTGGCAAAGTCAACGTAGGCGCTGACTCCTGGAAGCTTGTTTAGGTTTTTCTCGATGCGGCGAGCGCAAGCGGTACAGGTCATGCCCTCAATCGGCAGTTCAACCAGTTTGCTGTTCGGTTTTTCGACCGCTGTTTCCAAATTAGGCATTCGAAGGCTTGACCGAGGTCAGGCTATAGCCGGCTTCTTCGACGGCGGCAGCCAGCTGATCCTCGGTGACAGACTCATCGGTGGCAAGGTGTGCGGTTCCGGTATTCGGGTCCACCTGAATGTCGGTTGCTCCGGCAACCTTTTGCAACTCCTTGGTGACCGATTGGGCGCAGTGATTGCAGGTCATGCCCTCGATTTTTAGGTCAAGTACTTTAGCCATGGTGATTTCCTTTCGATTACCCTCGATTAGCTCGGATTCCAATAGTACCCCTAGGGGGTATAAAAGTCATTGACTTTTTACCGAGCCACGGGTCGACTCAACCGACCGATTGCCATAGCCTTAGCCTGTGAAGACAACCATTTTGAAACCACTTGCCACTTTGGGTCTCAGCTTTGCGCTGCTGCTCGGGGCAGCAACAGCATCCATCGCCGCAACTGACCAGCCAACAACCTCAACGGACCAACCGCTTGGCGCAACTGCCCAGCCCCTGGCCGCGACCGGGGTCGACGACTTCAGCTTTGATTCCTTTGATGCCGTGTATGACCTAGGGCTTGACAGCAAAAATCGGGCGGTCCTTACGACCACCGAGACTCTGGTTGCTCGGTTTCCGGATTATGACCAAAACCATGGCATTCGCCGTGCCATTC
>CAZLWT010000010.1:0-15850 GCA_964563325.1 uncultured Rhodoluna sp.
ACCTAGTGACGCGATTATTTGTTCAACCAATGCTGGGTTTTTGGCGAGGACTGGGCCATGCAACATGCTGCCGATAACCCTGTCGACTGATTGCAACTGCGCGGCGTTGGTGTCTGAGTTTATATACCCGAGCACCTCTCGCTCAAGAAAATTGTCACGCGGCGAAAGCAGCACGAATTTGGAAACCCGCTCTTTGCTGTGAAGTCCTGGCAGGCGGTGACGGATTGGCAACTCGATGTCAGGCACGACACCAACGTAGTCCGCCGTTTTCTGGTGAAGAGACTCGAAACCGGATCCGATTGCCAGCATAAGTGAGCCAGCTTCTAACCAAGCGGTTAGGAGCCCTGATAGCGCCGGTAGGCTCGGCCTCAATTCATTCCAGGCCGCCGCAGAGCCATGGCCAAGCAGAATAAAATCCGGTCGTGCGAAATCGTGCTTTAGGTCTGGCAGAAGATTACTCACTGTCAGCTCGACACCCATTTCTCTCAAGCTGTGCTCGAGAACGGTCATGTTGCCAAGATCACCATTGAGATTCAAATGGTGCGGGTAGAGCACCACGGCAGACAGTTGTCGAATCATCGCTCAACCTCCGTCGGGCTTGTGAAACCTAGGGAGCGACGAAGCCGGCGCATTGAGTCAGCCGAAAAGAGAACGGTTCGAACTGAATCCCTAGGTTCAGGAAGGTTCATAAAACTCTGCATGGCAAGGTCAAGATCTTCGATGACAGTGTCAATCTTCACTCCGGCATACGCCAGGCGAAGCGCGATTTCTCCCGCATTGAAGCCAGCCACAACATCGACTTTTTCAATCGCCGAGAAATCAACGGTCCAGAGCCACGATGGATCATGCACATCCCTGCCAATCGCAATCATGAGGCGCTCTGGATGCGCTGAAAGATTGTCCAAGTTGAGTTGAAAACTTGTGGGATTTTGGACGAGGTTGAACTCAACCTTGCTTCCATTGATATCAACCAACTCTCCCCTAGCAAACACCGGCGGGAGTTCATTGAGGGTTTTTGTGGCCAAATCTAGTGAAAAGTCCTCATTTAGCAGTCGCCGAGCGCTTTCGAGAGCGGCGACTGAATCCACGGCGAAGTGCAAACCGCGGTTTGGCATTTCAAGAGTGGTGTCGCCAGATGGCGAGGAAACCTGAACCGTCTGCCCTTGCAAATCTTGAACCTCTGATGACACGGCTGGTCTGGGCAGGATTGGCCGATAGGTTTTGGCGATTCCCTGACCGTTCTTCGCCTTGCCGAGGACAGTTGACGAAACTCCAAACCAACTCGTCGCCGCTAACTTGGCGTCGCCTTCGGCGGCTAGATAAAGCAGATTTTGGTCATCGGCATTCATGATGACCGCCCGGGTTGCAGAGCTTGCCGCAATCAGCAGTTTTGCACCCACGTTGGCCGGGTCTACGAATCTATCGAGTTGGTCCTCTAGAACGTTTAGCAGCGTCACCTGTCTTGCAGGCACGACGCTCAGGATTTCGGCCGCATGACCCTCATCCATCTCAAGAATCGCCACATCCCCTGGTATCACTCCGCGCAGATTCGACTGTTCAACAATCGCTGAGAAAAAGCCTTGGGCTATGTTGGCCGTCGATGGATTGGTAAAGACCCTGAGTCCGTGGGCTCGAGTGATCGCTACCAACATTTTCGTCGTAGTGGATTTACCAGCAGATCCCGTCACTACGACCAATCCCTCTGGAAAACTCAGAAGCACGCGCTCTAGCAAACCCGGGGCTAATCTGCTGAGAAACAATCCCGGAAGCGCAGAGCCACCACCGGGCCGAACCAGACGAACACCCATCCGAAGCAGACGGGCCAGCAGAATGGCTAATGTGTACCGCAAGGCCCTAGTTTTCTAGGTAGTCGCGCAAGTTCTGTGATCGAGAAGGGTGGCGCAACTTAGACATCGTCTTTGATTCGATCTGTCTAATGCGTTCCCGGGTGACCCCAAACTCTTCACCAATCTGGTCAAGCGTCTTCTGCACTCCGTCGCCCAAGCCGAATCGGCTTCTGATCACGCCTGCTTCACGTGGGTGAAGCGACTCCAAGATGCGTTCCAGTTCGCGCTGCAACATGGTGAAACCGACGGCATCAGCCGGCACTACAGCTTCGGTGTCCTCAATGAGGTCACCGAATTCGCTGTCACCATCTTCGCCCAGAGGTGTCGAAAGTGAGATTGGCTCACGACCATACTTCTGAACCTCAACCACCTTCTCGGGTGTCATGTCCAGCTCTCTTGCCAATTCTTCAGGGGTAGGTTCGCGACCCAAATCCTGCAGAAGTTGACGCTGAACTCTGGCTAACTTATTGATGACCTCAACCATGTGGACCGGGATACGGATTGTGCGGGCCTGATCCGCCATCGCACGAGTAATGGCCTGTCGAATCCACCAGGTGGCATAGGTTGAAAACTTGTACCCCTTGGTGTAGTCAAACTTCTCAACTGCACGAATCAGACCTAGGTTTCCCTCTTGAATCAGGTCGAGAAACTGCATTCCACGACCGGTGTAGCGCTTGGCCAAACTGACCACGAGTCTCAAGTTCGCCTCAAGAAGGTGGCTCTTGGCTCGCTGGCCATCCTTGACGACCCATTTCAAGTCGCGAGTCATGTCATTGGTGAGTTTTTTCTCGGTTGCCAACTTCTCTTCGGCAAAAAGTCCGGCTTCAATTCGCTTCGCCAAATCAACTTCAAGCTCGGCGTTGAGCAGGGCTACTTTACCGATTTGCTTTAGGTAGTCCTTTACCGGGTCAGCCGTAGCACCTGTGATGGTGGTCGTTTGAACTGGAATATCATCATCTTCTTTGTGAGAGATGACCAAGGCACCCTCGGGGATGAAGGTCTTTTCTTTTTCTTCATCGTCATCGTGACTGGCGTCTGCCACTTCACCATCTAGAATCTCTAGGCTTCCACCAGCGTTTATGTCACCGACTATCGCCTCGATCGGCTCTAGTTCGTCTTCATCATCCATTTCGTCATCTGCACCGGATTTGCTCGGCTTCGAACTCTTGGTCGCCTTGGCTTTAGCCGCTACAGAAGTGGTCTTGGCTGGCTTCTTGGTGGCTGGCTTGGTTGCCGTGGCAGGTTTCTTGGCTACGGTCACAGTTACTTCGGGCTCCGCGGTCTCTTGGGCCACGGGCTCTGTCTTTAGCTTTGGTTTCGGTGTGGCTTTGGTTGCCTTGGGCTTGGTTTCTGTTGAAGCAGGAATAGTTGGTGTTTCCTTCTGAATTGGCTCTTGAATTTCGACAATCGGCTTACTGGAGTTTATTAACTGAGAGAAGAAACCGCGTTTCTTTTCAGGGGCAGCATCATTTTGCTTTGCCATTTGAACCTCCAGGCCTAACCGACTAGCGCACGAGGCTTCGTGACGCAATTTCGGGCAGTACTAAGACCCATGTCAAATCGGCATCGCCGACGACTGGGTCCTATACAAGTATCGCACTAGTCGCCGACTAAACAGTGCTTTTGCAACGACTCGCCCTATAGAAAAGCCCTGACGCTGGAATATTATTCCAAGGCATTCAAAGCTTGCTTGGTTAGGCGAGACTCCCTAATAAACATGATCACACCGAAGGCCACGACAAAAACTTGCACGGGTAGTGCAAACCGAAAGTTTTGCAGGCTGTAAAGCTGGGAGGGGAAAACTATTGATTGGGTTGACGAGTAATCAATCAACAAGCCAACGAGCAGCATGGTCGAAAAGGTGGCGATGAATCCACCGATATTGATGAAACCATTTGCCGTGCCCAGGCGATTCACCGGCACCCACTGTCTTGAGAAGTCAAAAGCAATCATCGAAGCCGGGCCCGCCGCCGCCATGACAACCACGAGAATCGTAAGCAACCAAACTGGCGACCTGCCGGGAACCATAAGAACAATTGCCCAAGTGAGAGCCACGGCAGAGGAGAGGGTGATTATGAGTGTTGAGCGGTGTTCGGGCCACCTTCCACAGACGTACCCGTAAAAAACACCACAGCCCAAACCGATAAAAACAAAGGCGCTGAGCAGAAATGCCACAGTTTGCACTGGCACCCCTTCGCCATGCACGAGGAACGGCAGCCCCCAGAGCAGCACGAAGACCGTGCCGGCAGACTGGGTTGAGAAGTGAGTCCAAAAAGCCATCCGAACGCTGGGGGTTCGCATGTTCTCAAGAAGTTGTCGATAGGACCGACTGACCGAAATTGACTTCCGAGAGCGGGTTGATTCTTTGCGGTCGTCGCTGACGATTGCAAGGGTGGCAAAACCCAAAATGAGCGAAACCGTTGCCGCGATTGTGAAGCTAGAGGTCCAATTGGTTGTGTGTAACAGAAATGCGAACGGGATTGCCGATACAACCTGACCCATTTGGCCTAGATTGCCAAGCCACTGCTGCAATCGAGAGGCAGCTCTTCCCTGATACCAACCGTTGATGAGTCGAATCATTGAAATGAACGTGAATGCGTCACCTAGACCCACCAATACACGACCTAAAACCGCAAGTGGAAGACTTGGCGCGAATGCAACGACTAGTTGCCCAGCCGACATGACAAGCGCTCCGAATGCGAGCAGGATGCGCGGGCCGAAGCGGTCGAGCAACACGCCGACCGGAATCTGCATCAAGGCATAGATCAGAATTTGCCAAACCGCCAAGGAAGCAAGTTCTGATGCGTTGGTATGAAACCGATGGGTTGCCTCAATGGCGGCCACTCCCATTGTGCTTCGCTGGGTAACCGCTGAAAGATAAGCAACGGCACCAACGGTAAGAACAATCGGCCCACGTTTTAGGGGCACTGGCTTAGTCTTGCTCGCCAGAATCCTCAGCGCCATTTTTATGTCTGGCAGAAAGGTAATCCTCTAGTTCGGCTGCGATTTCCTCTGCTGAGGGCAACTTCGATACTGGCTTACTGACCGGAGACCTTCCCGGGCCAGCCTTACTGTTTCCGTAGCCCTGCTCGAGCGAGCCGACGATTCTTGAGAGCTCCTGGTTTTCTTCCAGTTGGTCCGCAAGCTTCTTGCTGAATCGGTTCGCTTCGAACCGCAGCGGGTCGGTCTTGAAAACCAAACCGGTGATTCCAGTGAGTTGCTCGAATGCTTCAATTGCTGCCTGTGGATAGTCGCTGTCACTGCGGTAGTGCGGTACGAGCAGCACAATTCCGGCAATCGGAATTTCAGCAGCGGCTGCGCGAAACTCGACCAGGTGTAGGACATTGCCAGGAACCTGGGTCTGTGGTTTCCACTCAGATATTTGATCGATCAACTCGCGCCGATTTCCAGAAACGGTCACACCAACGGCTCTGGTGTGGGGAATCGGGAATGGGATGGAATGTACCCAGGTGACATCAGAAACGGCAAACAAATCAAACAGATCCAGTACGGCAAAAGTGAACGCATCCCACTTGAAATCGGGTTCGTAGCCGTGAAGAAAAAGAAAAGGGACGTTCGCTTCATCCCAGACTAGATAAATGCCAAGAACAGCCGGTTGGTAATCGGCGATGTGGTCTTTCTCGAAGAACATAACCGGGCGTCGAGCACGGTAGTCCAACAACTCATCATTATCGAACTGCACGAGCAGTTCGTGGTTGAAGTTTGAAAATATGTTCTCGGCCACTTGAGAAATGGTGGAACCAGCATCGGTGAAACCAGTTAGGCCAGCAATTAGATGCATACCGAGGGGCACTTCGGCGGGCACCTCAAGAATTCGGTACAACTTGGACTCGATGTTCATCTATTCATCCTATTCGCGACAGTAGGCTTCTAGTTATGCTCAAGACTTCGACAACCAGTATTCTTCCCACCTTCAGCAAAACCACGGTAATCGTGGTGGGCGTGACTAAAAGTGATTCGGGATTCAGTTTCAGCTCAATGCAACTTCTCACCGAGTCCTTAGAATCGCTTCAGCTGGACCTGCTTGGGGTTTCAGCCAAGCCCGAATCCGTCAAGCTACTTCCCTATGAAGGTTTGGGTGCGGTTGCACTCGTTGGTCTCGGCTCCGAATCCGCTCCTGACCTGCGCGCTATTGCCGGGTCAGTGGCAAGGGCCGTAAAGTCTTTCGAAAACGTGGTCATCGACCTAGATTTGAAGACCGCAGAAGAGGTCCTCGAGGTTATCGAAGGCTTCAGTTTGGCAACTTATCAATACACCGAATACCAGGCGACGCGCACAAACGAACTGAAAACAACTTCACTGGCTGTGCTAACTGGCTTGTCGATCGACCAGTCCCAACTGAACAAGATCTCGGTAATAACCCAGAGCGTTCATGCCACACGCGATCTCGTAAATCAGCCACCGAACGATCTCTATCCCGAGTCCTTTGTCACGGCCGTTGAGGCTGGCATCAAGGGCCTCGAAATCGAGGTCACGGTATGGGATGAAAAGGCACTTGAAGCTCAAGGCTTCGGCGGAATAGCCGCGGTGGGCAAGGGATCAACTCGACCACCGAGAATGGTGAAACTTGACTACAACCCAGCCACCGCAAAAAAGCATTTAGCCCTGGTAGGAAAGGGAATCACCTTCGATTCGGGAGGCCTTTCACTTAAACCAGCCGAATCCATGGTGGGAATGAAGTACGACATGACTGGCGCTGCAAGCGTCTATCAGGCCGTGGTTGCCATTGCCAAACTCGGACTTCCAGTTAGGGCCACCGCTTGGCTCTGCCTGGCCGAGAACCTTCCATCGGGAAGCGCAACCAGACCAAACGACATCATTAGGATCAGGAACGGCAAGACCGTTGAGGTTCTGAACACCGATGCCGAGGGAAGACTTGTGCTGGCCGATGGCCTGAGTGCTGCGAGCGAGACCCACCCCGACCTAATCGTTGACGTGGCCACTCTGACCGGTGCGGCGACAATCGCCCTTGGTCATCGCTACGCGGGATTGATGGGAGATTCCCAGGCCATTGCCGGCGTGCAAACAGCAGCGGGCATTACCGGCGAATTAGTTTGGCCGATGCCCCTTCCAAACGAGTTGCGCACTCTTCTGGACTCTCCTATTGCAGACATCGCAAACGTCAAGATCGGAAATCGAGCTGGAGGGATGCTGATAGGCGGACTGTTCCTGAAGGAGTTCATCGGTCCAAAATCGGAAACCGATAAAAGCCCAATCAACTGGGCTCACCTCGACATTGCCGGCCCGGCCAACAACGACTCTGCCCCATACGGGCACACACCAAAGGGTGCAACCGGCGCCATTGTTAGAACCCTGGTTCAATTGGCCGAGCAAGTCGGCGCCGAATAGGCACAATACCGAGGCAGCAGTAGTAAAGTTGGTACCGAACCACATACCCATTTAGGAGTTGAACTTTGGCTGACCACAATTTTGACGTAGTTATTCTCGGTGGCGGAAGTGGTGGCTACGCCGCTGCCCTTCGCTCGGCTCAACTGGGACTGTCCGTAGCGTTGATCGAAAAAGACAAACTCGGCGGCACCTGCCTTCACCGAGGCTGCATTCCAACCAAGGCTCTTCTGCACTCAGGCGAGATTGCAGATAACACTCGCGAAGCAGCCAAGTTTGGCATCAATGCGACACTCAACGGCATCGATATGCCAGCCGTCAATAAGTACCGTGATGGCATTGTGGACCGACTTTTCAAGGGCCTCACCGGTCTTATTGGATCAAAAGACATCACCGTAGTTTCGGGCGAGGGCCGCCTTACCGGGCCTAAAACTATTCAGGTTGGTTCCGACAACTACACCGGTGCAAACATTGTGCTGGCTACCGGTTCTTATAGCAGAACCCTGCCTGGCTTGGAGATTGCAGGACGTGTCATTACCTCTGAGCACGCTTTGCAACTCAACTTCGTACCTCAGAAGGTAATCGTTCTGGGTGGCGGAGTAATCGGCGTTGAGTTCGCTTCAATCTGGCGCTCATTTGGCGCAGAAGTAACAATCATCGAAGGTCTCTCTCATCTCGTTCCAAACGAGGATGAGGCGATTAGCAAGGGCCTAGAGCGAGCTTTCAAAAAGCGTGGCATCGACTTCAAACTCGGCGTCAGATTCTCAGGGGTTGTTCAAAGCGAAACCGGCGTGGCTGTCAGCCTTGAAGACGGAACCGTCCTGGAAGCCGAGCTCATGCTTGTCGCTGTGGGACGCGGTCCAAACGCAACCGGCTTTGGATATGAAGAGCAGGGCATTGCGATGGATCGTGGATTCGTCCTGACCAACGAACGACTTCAAACCAATCAACCAGGTGTCTATGCCGCGGGAGACATTGTTCCTGGGCTTCAGCTTGCGCACCGCGGATTCCAACAGGGCATCTTTATCGCAGAAGAAATTGCCGGCTTGGCTCCAATCGCAATTGACGAAAGCGGAATTCCAAAGGTCACCTACTGCGAGCCAGAAATCGCTTCCGTGGGCTTGAGCGAAGTCCAAGCACGTGAACTTCACGGAACCGACAACGTCTCAACGTACGAATACAACCTGGGAGGAAACGGAAAAACCCAGATTCTAGGGAGCGCCGGTTTCATCAAGTTGGTTCGAAAGAACGATGGCCCGATCCTGGGAATTCACATGATTGGAAGCCGTGTCGGCGAGCAAATCGGTGAAGCCCAGCTAATTGTTAACTGGGAAGCATATCCTGAGGACGTAGCCTCGCTAATCCATGCCCACCCAACCCTGAACGAAGCGATGGGTGAGGCTCATCTTGCGCTTGCCGGCAAGCCACTTCACGCACATGCCTAAATTTTGCACCACCCAGTCTGCATAAGGAGCAGCGAACGATAATGAGCGAATCTGTTGTACTACCAGCCCTCGGCGAAAGCGTAACCGAAGGAACTGTAACCCGTTGGCTGAAGAAGGTTGGCGACACGGTTGCCATCGACGAGCCTCTAGTAGAGGTGTCGACCGACAAGGTTGACACCGAGATTCCGTCACCGGTAGCTGGAATACTCGAGCAGATTCTGGTTCAAGAAGACGAGACCGTAGAAGTTGGTGCCGTTCTGGCCGTCATCGGTTCAGGCGTTGCAGCCGCAGAAGCGCCAGTCGCTGCTGCGCCAGTCGCTGCTGCACCAGTCGCAGTCGCTCCAGTCGTAGCAGTTCCAGTAGCAGCTCCGGTCGTAGCCCCACCAGTAGTTGCTGCTCCGGTAGTTGCCGCGCCAGTAGTTGCTGCTCCGGTAGTCGCCGCGCCAGTCGCAGTCGCGCCAGTAGCCGCTCCGGTAGTCGCGCCAGTGGCCGCTCCGGTAGTCGCCGCACCAGTCGCAGCAACTAGCGATGCCCGCTATGTCACTCCCCTAGTGCGCAAGCTCGCCAACGATGCGGGAGTTAACCTAAGCCTCATTCCTGGCACCGGTGTTGGCGGTCGTATCCGTAAAGAAGACGTGTTAGCCGCTTTGAACTCCGCGCCGGTTGCTGCAGCCGCAGCGATCCAAGCCCCGCCAAGCCCGCTGCGTGGCACCACCGAGCCAATGTCTCGACTCCGTAAGGTTTTGGCTGAGCGCGCCGTTGCTTCGATGCAGGCTACGGCTCAGCTGACTACGGTTGTTGAAGTTGATTTGACTCGCGTAGCCAACCTGAGAAAAAAGGTGCAGCCTAGCTTCATCGCCGCCGGCACCAAGCTGAACTTCATGCCATTCTTCTTCCTGGCAACTGCCGAAGCACTTCGTGTTCACCCGAAACTAAACGCAACCATTGACGGGGACAACATCGTCTACCACGATGGCGAAAACATCAGTTTCGCGGTCGACACCGAGCGTGGCTTGTTGACCCCGGTTATCCGAAACTCTGCCGACCTGACTATCTTGCAGACCGCACAGCAAATCGCCGAGCTCGCATTGCGCACTCGCGAGAACAAATTGAAGCCGGACGAGCTTGGCGGGGCCACCTTCACCCTTACCAACACGGGTTCACGCGGGGCACTGTTTGACACTCCGGTTGTCTTCCTACCTCAGGTGGCAATCCTTGGAACCGGAGCCGTGACCAAGCGAGCCGTTGTTGTGACTGACGCCGAAGGCCAAGAGTCCATTGCTATTCGTAGCATGGTCTACCTTGCACTGTCTTACGACCACCGCCTCGTTGACGGTGCCGATGCCAGCCGATTCCTAGTCGATGTCAAAAAGAGACTTGAAGACGCCAACTTCGAGGCGAATCTGGGGCTTTAGTCTCGATTCCTAATCGCGAGCGATGGTTGACACTGACCAGTTCGATTCGGTTTTTTGCATCACTGACAGCATCTTGATGTCTTCCAAACCGGTCTCGCATCGAAGGCTGAAGTTGAGTTGAGCGTAGCCGCCAAGTTGTATCAGTCGATCAACGACGATGGATACGCCCCGCGGTTGCAGTCGCTGAGCGAGATATTTCGTTAGCAGGCTAGGGTCACTGACTTGGTCGACCGAGGTGAACAGTCGCAAAGCCTCTTTTTCGCTGGGACAAGCCACTTGCGTTGCGCTTGAGGGACTGCTCGATGTCGCCGGGGTACTGCTTGTGGTCGCCACGCTCAGTGGTTACTTGGCCTGAGTTATGAAACCGACCGCAACCAGCAGCAAGGCGAGTGCCGCCAGAAATATCGATTTCCCAATCGACATCGCCGGCGTTTGTCTTGAGCTGTCGCGCCATCCAAGCCCGTGAAAATAAATTTGTAAAGTCTTGGGAACTGCCAGAATTCTGCTTCGCATTTCTGGAGCGGAAATGGATTCCACGAAGATAAATCGCCCACCGCGTTGGTCCATTTCTACTTTGCATACTGAGTTCTCGAGCAACGTATCCAACAGAGCAAAAGAGCTAACTGGTGTGAGGCCGGTCATAAATATTGCGCATCCCACTTTTCCTTGGGTCTTCGCATCTGCTACCCAAAGGCCCCGACAACGCTTTGCCCGACTCGTAAAATCAAAATTCCAAGCTCGCGTTGGCTTTCGACTGAAGGCAGACACAACATCCATCGTTGAAGTCAACTTGAAGAACAGCCGAAGAAACAAGCGATTAACCAAGATGTGGAAAACTCGCGCACTCGTGCACAAACTCGAAGCCGGCGATAGCGGTTAGAATTAGGAAGTGCCAAAATTCGTAACCCTGGGCCTCGAGCCGGACTTCGTGCCGTATCTCGATGCTTTGCGCGAGCAGCGAGCGGTGCACTCCTTGGTTGCCTCAGGTGAGCAAGAGGACACGGTTCTGCTTCTTGAACACGAGTCGGTTTATACCGCTGGAAAGCGAACCGAGGACTCGGAAAGACCAACCGATGGCACCCCCGTTCTTGATGTTGATCGCGGCGGAAAAATCACCTGGCACGGTCCTGGCCAATTGGTTGGGTATCCAATCATGACTTTGCCGAAACCAATCGACGTGGTGGCTTATGTTCGCTGGCTGGAACAGGTTCTAATAGACACGACAGCGGACTTTGGTCTGGTAACCGAGCGCGTTGAGGGCAGGTCAGGAGTTTGGGCTCCGATTGACGGAGGCCACGTAAAGATCGCGGCGATTGGCATTAGAGTCGCCGATCATGTCACGATGCACGGATTCGCTCTCAACTGCAACAACTCACTTGATGCCTACGAAACCATCATCGCCTGCGGGATTCGAGACGCCGGCACGAGCACCATAAGTTTAATGACGGGTAAAGAGGTCACCCCAGCGATGGCCGCCGAGCGAATAAAACACCACCTAACACAAATAGGCACGAGGATTGCGGCATGACCGAAGCAAATAAACCAGTTGAAAAACGCCTATTAAGAATCGAAGCCCGAAACAGTGCGGTCCCAATCGAACGCAAGCCGGAGTGGATAAAGACAAAGGCGAAGATGGGGCCGGAGTATCAAGCGCTTCACGCTTTGGTTAAGTCAGAGAATTTGCACACCGTCTGCCAAGAGGCCGGTTGCCCGAACATCTTTGAATGCTGGGAAGACCGTGAGGCAACCTTCCTGATCGGCGGCTCGCAATGCACTAGACGCTGCGACTTCTGCCAAATCGACACCGGAAAGCCCGATGCCTTTGACCCGGATGAACCCAGACGAGTGGCAGTCTCGGTAAAGCGGATGCAGTTGCGATACGCAACCGTGACCGGTGTGGCGCGAGACGACATGCCCGATGAGGGCGCGTGGCTATACGCCGAAACCATCAAGCAGATTCATCGCAAATCCCCCGGCACCGGTGTCGAAATCCTGGTTCCCGATTTTTCTGGCAAGCCGGAACTGCTCAAGAAAGTGTTCGATGCCGCACCCGAAGTTTTCGCCCACAACGTTGAGACCGTACCGCGCATATTCAAAGAGATTCGACCGGCCTTCCGATATGAGCGCAGCCTAGACGTTATTACCCAAGCCCGTGATTATGGGCTGGTCACCAAGTCGAATTTGATACTTGGGATGGGTGAAACTCGCGAGGAGGTTTCGCAGGCGATGATCGACCTCTTCAACGCCGGAACCGACATCCTGACGATTACGCAATATTTGCGCCCTAGCCTGAAGCACCACCCGGTGACCCGTTGGGTAAAGCCGGAAGAGTTTGTCGAGTTGAAGCAAGAAGCCGACGAACTTGGTTTTCTTGGAGTGCTCAGCGGTCCCCTGGTTCGCAGTTCCTATCGTGCCGGCCGGCTTTGGGCTCAGTCCATGCTCAAGAAGGGCTTGGAAATTCCCGAGAACCTGCAACATTTGGCAATCGCCGCCGCGAAAGACGGTTTCTCGCAAGCCGTTGCCAGCTAACCGGAAGGTAGGCTATACAAATGGCTAAAGAAAAGACTCCAAAAGTAAACAAACCAGACGGTCGCGTAAAGCAACTCATCCGAGTGTTCAAGTTGACCATTCAGCGTGATCGAGCCGCACTCTGGTACACACTCGCAGCTTTTTTCGCTCCAATAGTCGCAGGCACAGTGGCCGGTGTTTTTCTAGGCGGCGGAAATGCCTTGACCACCGGGCTTTGGATCTTTACCGGCCTGCTTGCGGGTGTTTTAGTTGCCCTAATCGTTCTATCCAGGCGCGCAGAGCGCACCGCCTACTCGCAAATCGAGGGGCAGCCGGGTGCGGTTGGCGCGGTTCTAAAAACCGCTTTGAAGCGTGGCTGGAGTGGCAGTGAAATGCCAGTCGCCATGAACCCTAGAACCCAAGAAGCCATTTACCGGGCTGTTGGGCCAGCTGGAGTTGTTCTGATCGGCGAGGGAACCAGAAGCCGAGTACAGGTGCTTCTTGAAGACGAGCGCCGCAAGGTCAACCGCGTTGCCCAAGGCGCCCCGGTTCACTTCATCTATGTCTGTGGAGACGAGCAATCTACTCCGCTTGCGAAACTGAGTTCAACAATGTTGCGTTTTAAGCGCAGCTTGAATAAATCTGAAGTTTCTGCGGTGAGCGCCCGACTTCGCACTGTGGGACTAAAGCTTCCAATTCCAAAGGGAATGGATCCAAGCCGCGCTCGAGCCCAAAGGCGCTAACAGCAGATTCCAGCTCTAGAGGCGCACTACAGGCGAACCAGCACTGTGCCAACGGCCTTGTCTTGAAGGCCGCGGTTATCGGCATCCCAGATGGTAGCTGGAATCACTAGGAGCAGCAGACCGGCTCGAATCAGTGACTTCCAAAAACCGACCCATTTTCCGTCGAGTCTTCGAACTGCGATTCCAACCGCGCGGTGACCAAGGGTGTAGCCGAGTGTTGCCACCATCAACCATTGCTCCAGGCCGAAGGTGAGCAGCAGCACAAGGCTTTCCGCATTTGTGGCACTCACCCAGTCGGTATCGGTTTTAGCCGAGGCCGTGAAGTGAAAGAACGCGAGCATCACCAGATTGGCGAAGCCCCAGTCAATCAAAAGGGCGAGTATTCTGCGCCCCATCTTTGCCATGCTGCCGGTCCCGCTTTCGGGTAACCCAAGTCGCTTGCCTGCCCAGTTCGTTTCGCTCTTCACCGTAAAAGCCTAAATCAAAAAGTTTTACATCCTTGAAACAATAATCGCGCAGGTATCAAACCCGCCTAGGTAGACTTAAAGGATTGGCGTGACGGAGCGTCGAATCTCAAACCCGTAAATAAATTTGAAGGGATATCCCCCTATGTTCAAGACTGCCTCAGAGGTTGTTAAGTACATCAAGGAAAACAACGTTAAATTCCTCGATGTTCGCTTCACAGACCTGCCTGGTGTTCAGCAGCACTTTAACCTTCCAGCCGCGATGATTGACGAGCAGTTCTTCGTTGATGGTCAGTTGTTTGACGGTTCATCGATTCGCGGCTTCGCATCAATTCACGAATCAGACATGCAGTTGATTCCAGACGTCACCACCGCATACCTAGACGCCTTCCGCGTCGAGAAGACCCTGGTGATGATCTTTGACATTTACAACCCACGCAACGGCGAGATCTACGCAAAGGACCCACGCCAGGTTGCTCGCAAGGCTCAGGCCTACCTATCGAGCACCGGCATCGCAGACACCGCATTCTTCGCACCCGAGGCTGAATTCTTCATCTTCGATGACGTTCGCTACGAGTACAAGCAAAACGGTTCATTCCACTCGATCGACTCTTCGGAAGCCGCTTGGAACTCAGGTCGCGACGAGCGAGTCAACGGCCAGGGCGGAAACCTTGCCAACAAGACTCCTTATAAGGGCGGCTACTTCCCGGTATCGCCAGTTGACCAGCACGTAGACATGCGTGACAACATCGTGCTTGAGTTGGAAGCCGCCGGTCTTGCCGTCGAGCGCAGCCACCACGAAGTTGGCACAGCGGGTCAGGGTGAAATCAACTACCGATTCGACACTCTGCTTAGCTCTGCCGATGACATCCTAAAGTTCAAGTACATCGTCAAGAACGTGGCTCACCGCTATGGCAAGACCGCAACATTCATGCCAAAGCCACTCTTCGGAGATAACGGTTCGGGCATGCACGTTCACCAGTCACTCTGGCAAGACGGCAAGCCGCTGTTCTATGACGAGTCTGGCTACGGTGGCCTCAGCGACCTTGCTCGCTGGTACATCGGTGGTCTGTTGAAGCACGCCCCAAGCTTGCTAGCGTTCACCAACCCAACCGTAAACAGCTACCACCGCTTGGTGCCTGGTTTCGAAGCACCAGTGAACCTGGTTTACTCTGCCGGAAACCGTTCGGCCGCGATTCGCATCCCGATGACCGGAACCAACCCGAAGGCAAAGCGTATTGAGTTCCGTGCGCCTGATGCCTCGAGCAACCCTTACCTAGCCTTTGCGGCTATGTTGATGGCCGGTCTCGATGGAATCAAGAACCGCATTGAGCCACACGAGCCAGTCGACAAGGACCTATACGAGTTGCCACCAGAGGAAGCCAAGTTGATTCCTCAGGTTCCAGGCAACTTGGAAGATGTGCTGAAGGCCCTAGAAGCCGATCACGACTACCTTCTTGCAGGCGATGTATTCACCAAGGACTTGATTGAAACTTGGATTGACTACAAGCGTGAGCACGAGATCAAGCCGTTGGCACTTCGACCTCACCCATACGAGTTCGAGCTTTACTACGGCGTCTAAAACCCGCTGCATGAAAAAGGCCACACCCATAGGGTGTGGCCTTTTTTTATAGCGAAGGGTCTTCGCTTTGCCACTCGTAGAAAACCCGTTCGAAAACAATGCGTGCTCTGCGGGTGAAGGCCAGGTAATCCTGCTCCAACTTGCTGGAACTAAATTTCGGGTATTCCAAAATTCGAGCCAAGCCCTCGAGTTGCTTTCGGTCGGTCGGCAGCACATCCGATTTCTTGCCGGTCCAAAGCACCGCGGCAGATCTGACCCTCGAAGCCAGGGTCCAAGCCTCGGCCAACACCCTCGCATCGTGCTCGGCGATCAACCCGACCGCGGCACACTGCGTCAAAGCCTGCAAAGTCTTCGGGCTTCTAATCGATGGATAATCTTTGGCGAATCGCAGTTGCAAGAGTTGCACCAGCCACTCGACGTCGCTTAGTGAACCGGGCCCCAACTTCAGAAGATCGGAAGAGCACACGTCTGAACTCCAG
>CAZLWT010000011.1:0-15637 GCA_964563325.1 uncultured Rhodoluna sp.
TTTGTCTGGGCATGGCTTTGGACGCGGTTTTGATTGTGCAGAATCTTTGGCTGGAAAATAGGCCTTAGGGCTAAACTACCGACTCATCGTGCGCGGGTAGCTCGAAGTCAGCCGCACGTGATAAATCGCAGCAAGTTTATTGATGACATAGGTTGCAATCACGTTTTGGCCAACCTGTGTGAAGTGCACGCCATCGGTGCCACGAATCTTGGTATTCACGCCGTTCACCCTGGCGTATTCGCGATAGTTGCCATTGCGGTCGGCGGTGAATGACCAAAGTGCAACCTGGGTGGCACCGCTCACCCGAGGCGCAGAGGCCGCATATAAAGAGGTTATCAACGCCATGCCCTGGTTGTAGTTATAGGGTTTCATGATTGGCAAACCCACCCACAAGACGTAGGCACCCGACTTTGTCGCCAAACTGGCAATCTTGACGATGGATGCGCTGTACGCGCGCTTCCACGATGCCGTGCCGAAGGTTAGAATCTTGCCATCCACCTTCATGTTTTGCCGATCGTTGGCCCCCAGAAACACAACAACCAGGTTGGGTTTATCGTTTTTGAGCATGGTGGCCAGATTGTTTGGCCAGTTATAAAACCAGGAGTTGGAAAGACCGGTGGAGGCCTTGGCTCGCAAAACGAAGCGAAGGGTGTGCTTATAGGACAGCTGCCCAATCATTCCGTAACCCAAGTTGTTGCCAAGGGAATCCCCCATCAGCAAAATCTTGCAGGTGCCAAGAGTCACGGTCGGCGCCGTCTCGGTGGAGTTGAAGCCACAGCCAGCCGCACGCTGTTTAGCGTGAATGGCTTGAAGCACCGTGTTCTCAACCAACGGAGTTGGACTCGCGCTCGGGTTCGGGGTCGAAGTCTCGCTCGCACTGCTGCTTGGATCTATCAGGTCGTGTTTGCCGTTGGCCGAAGCAAGATTGCGGTTGGCTATTTGAAACCCAGCCCCCAGACCAACCAAAAGTAAAACGACAAGGGTAAGCGATAACCTGATCTTCGAATGAGTGCTCTCTTGGACCACATCCGGCCCATTGGAACCACCATCACCTGAACTCATAGCCCCCACCTTTGCTCAATTTCAGGATACGCTCCTGAAGTCGCAAAGGGAATGCTTAGTTTGCGGTGAACTAACGCGGAATTATGCCGAAAGCCTCTGCAAGCTTGATAATTTTCTCTGCGCGACCAAGTCGCGGTGGGTCGCTTCCATCGCGCACGACACGACCTCGAGCTTCAAAGTCCTGCAAAAATTCATAAGCCCAGGTGACGTCAGAGGTGGTCGGGCTAATTGTTTCGTTGATGACCGCAAGTTGATCGGTGTCTAGACACAACTTTCCAGTGAGCCCCAGGGCAACCGCATGCTCGGATTGTTCGCGCAAAATCGGGTGACTGCTGCTAACCGTTGGGCCGTCAATCGGGCCGGGGAGCCCGCCAACTCGGCTAGCGACGACAAGTTTTGACCTGGGGTAAAGCATCGCCATATTGTCAACGCTGGTTCCGGTGTCTCTGCGATAGTCACCGCTGCCAAAAGCCAAGCGAAAAGCCCCGCGAGCCGAGGCGATATAGCGAGCCTCTTCGATGCCCAGAGCCGATTCAATTAGCGCTAGCACCGGGGTCACGCCGCCGAGCGCCTCAAAACTTTGTTCAACCTGCTCAGCCGATTCGGTTTTCGCGAGCATTACGCCTTTTAGCCCGGCAATTCCCTTGAGAGCCTTCAAGTCGTCGAGCCAGAAATCGGTCGTGAAGTCGTTGATTCGAACCCACGCCGAACCACCAGAACTCAGCCACTCAGCCACCTGGGTTCTGGCCTCAGGCTTAAACTTGGGGTCGACCGCGTCTTCAATATCTAGGATTATCTGATCTGCGCGGGACTTCGCTGCAATCGGGAATCGCTCCGTGTGAAGACCGTTGACCAAGAGCCAGGATCTGGAAATTTCAGCAGGAATGGTCATGCTCACCTCTTCACGTTTTTGAGTCAACGCAGGTTGTCTCTGAGCCCGACGCTGGGTTCTCACTTAAGAATAGGGGTAACAGTTGCGGGTGTGATGATATTGAACCAGACAAAGAGAGGTCAAGCTACATGACTGAACCGATTGCCGCGAAGCCATCCATCGTGTTGATTTTTGATGGCGATTGTGGTTTTTGCACAACGAGCGCCAATTGGATCGTGGCGCATTCCAAAGTTGCTATAACCGCCACACCATTTCAGTGGACGGCCTTGGAAAATTACGGACTGACCGCCCAACAGGCATCAGATCAGGTTTGGATTGTGGTCGATGGCGAGCGCTTCGGCGGGCACGAATGCATCGCCAAGATTGCCCTGCTGCAGCCAAACCTTTTGTATCGCTTGATTGGCGGCCTGATGTTGGTCTGGCCGTTTAGTTTGGTAGCCGCCCTCGTGTATCGGATGGTGGCCAAGAACCGGCACCGGCTTCCGGGTGGAACCCCGGCTTGCAAGCTGCCGCAAAAGTAGACCTGACAGGACCGCTCAGTTATTCAGGCTTTTGAGCGAGTGGCTCAGGGTTTGAGGCGCGGTAGCAAATCAGCACAACCACACAAAGGTAGGCGACCTGCAGCACCGCTAGGACGCGCTCCCATAGGCCAGTGGTGGTGGCGTTTGGGTCGGTCCAGGTGCTTAGGAACCAGACCGAAAGCACGGTGAATGCCGCGCTAGCTAAAATGCCGCTGATTGGTCTAAGCACCCAAGGGTAAGACCGGTCTCGACGAATCGAAAGCAATGGCCAGGCCGACATCAAGATAAACGAAATGATGGCGAAAATGCGGTGAGGCGTTGAAAAGCCGGTTTGGCTCGGGGTCGCAAAATACGTCAAACCATAGGTGCAGATGCCCGAAACGAAAATAGCCACCCGGCCGGGCATTCCAAGGGTCTTGGCGTATAAGGCGGTAATCAGAAGCAGCGTGCCACCGAGAGTAAAAAAGGAGTCCATGATCCACTTGACCGGTGAATCATTGGCGGCCAAGTCACTGATGGTTTTGACCATCGGATCGTATCCCACCCAAAGCGAACCGGCAATGGCCCAACCCGATATTGATTGGATCGGGCCGATGATTGCGGCAATGGCAGCCGGCAGGTAAACCTTTTTCATAACAATAGGTTAGACCCTTCCAGGCGTCGCTCGCTTCCTTGAAACGGCATCAACCGTTGCGGCTAAGCAAAGCACGCCGCCGGTTACCAAGAAGTTAATTCCGGCTGGCAGCCCAAGTAGGCCAAGTCCGTTCTCGATAATCGCGATCACAAGGGCTCCCAGAGCCGCATGTATCAGGCGGCCACGGCCACCAAAGAGGCTTACGCCACCAACGACAGCTGCAGCCACACCGCTCAACACAATCTGGCGCCCTGCTGTTGCCTCAACGGCGCCCAGACGACTGACGTGAAAGAGACCACTGACAACCGCAAGTGACGAACAAAGAACGAACGCTAGGATTCTGACCTTCGCTACCTTGATTCCCGCGCGGCGAGCGGCCTCGGGGTTTCCTCCAACGGCATAGAGGTGTCGGCCAAACTTTGTTCTGTCGAGCAAGAACGTGCCAAGGAAAAGAATCGTGATTGTCACCGGAATGACTATTGGCACCCCTGATATTGGCTTGACCGAGACGCTTTGGTTTAGGTTCAAGACGGCGATAGTGGCCGACCCGAGGACCGCAATAACGGCCAGCTTGATGAGCAAAAGACCAATCGGACGATTTGGCAACGCAAACTTCGCTCGCCGTGCCCTATCCCAAAGGGAAATACCGCCTGAAACGGCAATCAGAAGCACAAGCATCACCCAACCACCCCATCCGGGAAGGTTTTCATTCATGATTGCCGATATTTGTGGAACATCGACCTTGAACAGACCTCCCTCACCAAGCAGCACCAACTGCATGCCCTGAAAACCAAGGAAGAAACCAAGAGTGACAACAAACGAGGGCACTCCGATTTTGGCAACGAAGAAACCAATCACGGTTCCGACTGCCGCCCCGACGGCGAATGCGGCAAGCAACGCAAGTGGCCAAAATATGCCGGCGTGCAGAGCCAAGAAAAAAACCGCCATGGCCACACCACCGGTCACACCGGCTGAAAGGTCGATTTCGGCTAGGAGAATGACAAAAACCAGGGCCGATGCAAGCATCGTCAACTCGGCAGCTTGAACGAACAGGTTGGCAAAGTTCAACTTGCTCAAGAAATAAGGGCTAAGCGAAGCAAAAAGCAGGGTGAGCACAAGCAAGGCACCAACTGCTGGCAGGGCTCCCATTTCACCGCTGCGAACCCGCTGAAAATAGGCTTTGATTTGATCCCGCATCGTGCCTTCGTGGCCGGTTGCTATCTGCACGTTGGTCATTTTTGGATTCCGTCCATCGATTTGGTTCCGGTTATGTAGCCGACGACATCGGCTTGGGTGGTTTCACTGGTCTTGATTGAAGCAACCATTCGACCCAAATAAAGAACGTTGATTTCATCACAGACACTAAAGACATCGGCGAGGTTGTGGCTGATGATGATGACCGCCACGCCAGAATCGGCGAGGCTTCGAACTAGTCGCAAGACCTGCTCGGTTTGGGCAACACCTAGTGCGGCCGTTGGCTCATCCAAGACAACCAGTTTTGCTTTTCTCAGAACCGATCTGGCGATGGCCACTGTCTGACGCTGACCGCCCGAAAGGCTTGAAACCTTTTGACGAACCGACTTTACGGTGCGTACCGACAAACTGTATAGGGCTTTGGTTGCCTGAAGTTCCATCGATGCTTCGTCTAGCGTTAGCTGGCTTTTTTCCTCACGCCCCAGAAACATGTTTTGAACAATGTCGAGGTTCTCACAGAGTGCCAAGTCTTGGTAGACAACTTCGATGCCTAGATGGGAAGCCTGACGAGGTGAATGAACCTGTACCTCTTCGCCATCAAACTTAATAACGCCCGAGTCGTAGGGCTGCACCCCAGCTAAACCCTTTATGAGGGTGGATTTACCGGCTCCGTTGTCGCCAACAAGTGCGGTGACCTTGCCACCGTAGGCTTTGAAATCAATCCCCTTAAGAACGTCAACCGGACCAAAACTCTTGGTGACCCCGGAAATCTCAATTACTGGTACGTCCACGATTGACTCCTCGTCTGTTGCACAATTTGTTATTTTGTTTCACTTGATTCTTTGAAGCAAGGGGGTCTAGGCAACGAATGCCTAAACCCCCTAAACCTCAATCTATTCGGCTTTGTTTACTTGACGCCATACTTTGCGCAAGCGGTAGCCACCGAAGTGATGCAGATGTCTGAAGCTTTCGCGTCTCCAGCAGCAACGACGTCTTTGACTTTCGAGGCGTCTACAAGCACTGGAGTCAAAGCGACAAACGGGGTTCCATCGTCAAGAGTCTTGGCGACGGTTGGGGTCTCACCATTCAAAAGCTTGATGGCGAGGTCCGAGGCGGCCGCGGCTTCCAACTTGAATGGCTTGTAGACGGTAGCCGTCTGCTTGCCCAACAGGATGTTCTGCAGTCCAGCCACCGAGGCGTCTTGACCCGAGATTGGAACGGTCTTGCCGTTCTTGTCTAGGATCGCGATGATGTTGGCAGCGTTGTTGTCGTTCGGAGCCAAGACAGCGTCAACCTTGCCCTTCAGTTGGGTGTATGCCTGCTCAAATGCGGTTCCCGCAGTTGGGCCATCCCAAGTTCCAGGAAGCGTGAATGCTGCTTTGGCGCCGGCAGCGGTCAACACTGAAACTGCACCGTCAAAGAACATCTTGGCATTGCCATCGGCTGGGTCACCACTCGAGTAAACAATGCTTGCGGTCTTTGGATTCTTGCCCACGGCGGCTAGACCATCTAGGACGGTCTGGCCCTCCATCTGACCAACTGCAAAGTTGTCAAATGAAACGTAGTAGTCGGCTCCGGCAATCGGACGGTCATAGGCAATTACTGGAATTCCCTGGTCCTTTGCCTTCTTGGCTACTGCGGCGCCGGCACCCTGGAAGTCGACTAGAAGCATTACTCCACAGCCCTTTGTCAGTTGCTGGTCGGCAATGGTTGCGTACTTGCTTGTGTCAGACTGCGCGTTCTGAATGTCAGCAACGAAGCCAGCATCGGTCAGGGCCTTCTCTAGAGCCGGGCGGTCGCCTGGCTCCCAGCGCGTTCCGCTGTCGGCATCTGGAAGGATAATGCAGGCGCGCTTCGCCTCTGGAGTTGCGGTTGCGCAACCAGAAAGCATTAGTGCCGAAAGTGATGCGA
The DNA here is from genome assembly GCA_964563325.1 of uncultured Rhodoluna sp. Lineage (GTDB taxonomy): Bacteria > Actinomycetota > Actinomycetes > Actinomycetales > Microbacteriaceae > Rhodoluna. The sequence goes on from CAZLWT010000011.1 coordinate 6,215, forward strand.
TTGCTGCCAGTGAAATCATTGAAGACTTCTTCATGATTCCCCTTTCATGGTCAGTTTGCCCAAAGGGGTCCCCTTGAGCTGCCGCTTTTATCGGCATGGCATTATGTTGCCCTAGCCAACAAATAGATGCAAGCCTTGTGTTGCGAATTTTGCTAACGATAAAGTAACGTGTCCGATTCGTTATTAGCAGACAAGGACTTTGGTGAGAAACGCAAAGCAACCTTGGGTTGTAAGTTTGACTGGTGGACGCAAAACAACCCGAAAGGGAGGCTGGCCGAGTCAGCCGCCAGCGCGCGGGTTCGTCATCGATGCCCGCCACCGGATCCAATCGCGAGGACCTAAGGCAATACAACCTGTCGCTCGTGCTGCGCCTAGTTCATCGAGCGGGTTCCATTTCTCGAAGTGAGTTGACCAAGCTTACCGGTTTGAATCGCAGCACCATATCCGATCTCGTGGCCGACCTCGTGTCTCTGGGGCTTACGAGCGAGAGCGAACCGGAGCCAAGCAGCCGAGTTGGTCGGCCAAGCCTAAACGTCTCGGTCGTGCCTGACATCGTCTGTTTCGTGATAAGCCCCGGCTACCACTCGACAACCGTCGCTGTGGTTGGCCTCGGCGGCAAAGTAATTGCCAAACGTCGCAAGAGCACCAGAATCAACCCGAGCCCCGAAGAGGTAGTTGCAACTGCAATCGAACTGACTGCTCTGCTGGCCTTGGATTTGCCTGCTAAAACTAGGATTGCCGGAATCGGAGTTCCTGTGCCGGGTCAGGTAAATATTTTGCAAAAATCCGTTAGGTTTGCACCGCACCTAAATTGGGTTGATATTCCGCTGGGTCAGATGCTGGAGGACGCCCTTGGGCTTCCTGTGCGGCTAGATAACGATGGGTCACTTTCCTCATCGGCCGAACGTGACTTTGGCGCTGGCAAAGGCTTCGATGACATAATCTACCTTTTTGGCGGAGACGGCGGAATCGGTGGTGGCATCATTATGGGCGGCAATCTGATTCGAGGGTCAACCGGATACGCCGGGGAACTCGGTCACATTCGTATTTCTGACAGCAGAGCAGAAGACAGTGCTGGCCTGCCAGGAACCCTTGAGGCGCTAGTGAAGCGCGAGGACCTCATTGAATCACTTCGTCTAGATGACGCTGATGACGACGAGTTACATGCTGCACTGCAGTCAAAATTGCCACCGAGGGTCTCACGTTTGGTGGAGCGTCAAATTGATTATCTGGCCCTAGCAATCGCCAACCTGGTCAACATTTTCAATCCGCAGGTGGTTCTATTGGCTGGGTTCCTAAGCGCACTTTATGACATTGACGACTATCGCCTTGTCAACCAAGTTCGCCTGTCCTCATTGAATGGGGCACGCGAAAGGGTGCAAATCCGCACCGCCGCTCTTGGATCCAACCTGCTGCTAGTTGGCGCGGCCGAGCTGGCATTTGCGGCCTTACTAAACGACCCGGCAGAAACCAAACTCCTTCGACTGCGCGACGTAAAAAAGCCAAAACCCTAAAGTTGACAAAACTCCTCGATGCGATCTTTTGGCCCGGCCACGATCATAAAATCGCCCTCTTCGATGACCGTTTCAGGGTTGGCCGCCTTATAGTCGGAATCGCCGTGGCTAGTTGCCACAACAATAATTCCGTACTGGCGTCGCAGCCCTAGTTGCTGCAGTGAACGACCGGTGAATGCGGGGGCAGCTTGGGTTTTAGCCATTACAAAACCAGCATCAATCTCAACGTAATCAAGCTGATCGCCACCAACCATGTGGGCCACCCGGCGACCCATATCAAGCTCTGGAAACACGACGTGGTGCACGCCGAGCTGGGTCAGGATTCGGCCGTGGGCAACCGAGGTGGCCTTGGCCCAAACCTGCGGAACCCCAATGTTGAGCAAAACCGATGCCGTCAAGATGCTCGCCTCTAAATCGCTGCCGATTGCAACAACCGCGCTGTCGAAGTCGGCCAAACCTAGTTCGCGAAGCGCTTCTTCATCGGTTGTGTCGGCACACACCACATGGGTCAAAATGTTTGAATAAAGCTGAACCCGTTTTTCGTCGGCGTCGACCCCGAGCACCTCGCGACCGGTTGCCACTAGCTCGGTTGCCAGCGCTCCCCCGAACCTTCCCAAGCCAATCACTGCCACCGTGGCCGCAAGCGAAGGATTTGTTGACCTGTTTCTTAGTCTCTTAACCAATGATTGGCCTTTCAATAGGAAACTCGTAGTGCTTTTTGGAAACTTTCTGGGCCAGAGCCGAGGCAATCAAAACCGGCCCCACCCGCCCGGCGAACATCAAAGCCATTATCAACAACTGAGCTAAAACTGGCAATAGTGGCGTGATTCCGGTGGTGAGACCAACGGTGCCGAAAGCCGAGAAAACCTCGAAGGCTATTTGGTCTGTGCTGAAGACAGTTATCAGGTGCATCAGAATGATTGAACCAAATGCCGTGACGCTCGCCAGAAAGACAATGGCAAGGGCTTGACGCTGGATAGACCTTGGCAAGCGTCGATTGCCGACGTTTACGGCGGTCTCGCCCCGAATCTCTGTCCAAACAATAAAAACAAGCACGGCCAGGGTTGTCACCTTGATGCCACCAGCGGTTCCTGCGCTACCGGCGCCGATGAACATCAATATGTCCATGCCCAACCAGGTTGGAGGCGACATTTGGCTAATGTCTAAGGTGTTGAATCCCGCGGTCCTTGGCATCACCGAGGCGGTGAAGGAGTTTAGTAGTTTGTCTGGCAGGCTAAGCGGGCCGAGCGTTGCCGGGTTATTCCACTCGAGGGCCCCAAAAAAGACCGCACCCGAGACCAGCAGAATCAGAGTCATCCAAAAAACGATGGATGCGTGAAGCGACCAATGCGGAGTCAGCCCCAATGAGTAGGGACGCTGCCCCTTTAGTTTTGCGAATAGGCGGCGATAACTTTCAATCATCACCGGGAATCCGATTCCACCGAGAATGATCGAGAAATCAATGGTCAGCTGGATCACAGGGTCGGACTGGAAAGACATCAGGTTGTTGCTGAAAAGCGCAAAACCGGCGTTATTAAACGATGAGATTGCATGGAACACACCGTGCCAAATCGAAACGCCCCAGGACTCGGCGTATCCATAGTGGAATCTCAAAGAAAGTATGGTTGCGCCAACGAATTCGATGCCCATGGAGAGTTGGAGAACCCGGATCAGGATTTTTCGGAAGTCGCTTAGCCCAAAAGCTTGTGACTCCGCCGAGGTGTTTAGACGAGTTTTCAAACCCATTTTTTGAGTGAGGACCAGGCCAAGAATCGATGCCGCCGTCATGATGCCAAACCCGCCGATTTGGATTAGCACCATGATTACCGTTTGGCCAAAGCCGGTCCAATACGTTGCTGGGTCCACCGTTGATAATCCGGTGACGCAGAGCGCCGAAACCGCCGTGAAGGCCGCTGGCATGAAGTCGGCGCCACCGGCATGAGTCGATGAAATCGGCAACAGCAGCAAGCTGGTTCCTGCGGTTATGCCAAGCAGGAATCCGGCTACGACTATTTGAGAGGCCGTCAGGCTAAAGCGCTGAAGTGCTTGAAACATAGGTCAACCCTACAACCGTCAATTAATGCCGTCCACTTTTAGACGGTGTGGAAGTAGGGAACCACGAGATAGATTCCGTAAAGCAGTCCCAAGCCACACAGTGCGAACATTGCGTAGGCGCCAATCAGATTAGTTAGCTCGCCGCGCCGAGTGCCGGCTTTGCCTTTGCTAGCCTTTTCAACCGCGAAGTCTGCGTTGGTAAGCATTCGGATTCCCAATGAAAATAACAGGGTGGTGGTGGCCGTGAATCCAATGGCGGCCACCGCAACTTGCAACAGATTCAGCCATTTCATGGCCAGCAAAATGTTTAGCAGATTGGGCATTATTTTCGACCCTTTCCGCCGCGCGCCTTAGCGGCCTTTTCGGCTCGAGCCTTCGAGTCACGCACCTGGCGAGGTGAAAGCACCGCCTCGCTGGCACCCTCAACCTCACTGACCACGTTACGGTGGCCAACCTTGGTGCGATTCGAGATTTGGAAAATTGCGACTATTAGGGCAATGGTCACCACGGCATCAGCAAGAAAACCAATGGGCCCCAGCATCGTCAGGTAGGCCGAGAGGGCGCCGACCAATGCCGCCGCGGGAAGTGTGAGTAGCCAACCGACCACCACCTGACCGGCCTTTGACCATTTGACGGCCCCACCTTTGCGGCCAAGCCCCGCGCCCATCACCGAACCCGAAGCCACCTGAGTTGTGGAAAGGGCAAAACCAAGCTGGCTGGAAGCCAGAATCGTTGAACCGGTGGCAATCTCAGATGCCAAACCCTGAGGCGGCTTGATTTCAGCCAAACCCGAGCCCATGGTTTTAATGATTCGCCAGCCACCGGAATAGGTTCCGACGGCAATGGCTAACGCCGACAACAGAATCACCCAAATCTGGACGTAGCTTCCGGCATCGGCATGATCTGCGGTTGGCAACTGAAGCCCCGCGGCCACTAGCACAAGGGTGATCACACCCATGGTTTTTTGAGCATCGTTGGTTCCGTGCGATAGCGCCACGAGCGATGAAGAGAAGATTTGACCCATTCGGAATCTACCCCGACCGGTGCCGCGGCCGTCCTTGTCTTGTGCAGCTTGACTGCGTGCCGTCACCAGGTAAGCAATTCTGGTTGCCAGCCAAGCCGCGAAACCTGCTATTAGTGGGGCAAACAGCGCCGGAATCAGAACCTTTTCGATTACCTTCTCGAAGTTCACGCCGGCAACACCTGCATAGGCCAGCGCCGAACCAATCAGGCCACCAAAGAGGGCATGCGAAGAGGATGAAGGCAGACCCAGATACCAAGTTGCAAGGTTCCACAATATCGCGCCTGTCAGCCCGGCAAATACCAACTCCGGCCCCACTTGGGCGATGTCTGTGTTGAGAGTGTCCACCGAAAGCGTCTTTGCAACAGCGGTTGATAGAAAAGCGCCCACCAGGTTCATGACGGCGGCTATGCCAACCGCGACCCTGGGTTTCAGTGCACCCGTTGCAATCGGGGTGGCCATTGCATTTGCCGTGTCGTGAAATCCATTGGTGAAATCAAAGAAAACTGCCAGCGCAACTACCACGCCGACCACCAGAAGCGGGTCCATTGCAACACCTCTCTAAATGCACAGAAGAATTGTTACACTATTTCAAATGGCAACCAAAGGGAATGCGGTAGCCCAAACCCAGCGGCAAGCTTTGAAGCTTTTTAGTCGTCGCGACCCTTGCTCTTGGCTGCTGCCTTGCTCTTCTTGTCAAGGCGCTTTTCCTTTAGCGACTTGGTTGCTGCAGTCTTAGCGGTGTTCTTCTGTGGGGATTTTTCGGCCATTTTGTTCTCCTAATACCTTGAGCCGTATTGGCTCCTAAGTCGAGCGTAGCCGTTCGACAGTAAGAATGCACTCGGGATTGAAATAACCTTGGTGAGGGGTAGGTTGCACTTAAAAGTTGAAAGAGGCAAAATGAGCGATTTAAAACACAAGCAGATTTTGGTACTTGGCGGGTCGGGGCAACTTGGTTCGCGTCTCGTCACAGCCCTTTCCAGTCGCGGGGCGGTAGTTTTAGCCACCGCCACCACTCTTGAGAATGCCGCTCGCATTCCAACCCCCGCCTCGGTTCGATTGCTACTAGACCTGAACAGCCAAGAATCCATCGACGTATTGGCTCAATACCTTATTGAAACCGACACCCAAATCGATGGAATCATAAACGCTGCTGGAGTCGTCGCTTTTGGACCAATCCAGTACCTCGAATCAGAGAAGCTGGAACAACTGTTTCGAGTCAACTCGATCGGCCCAATCAGCCTGATTTCCAAGTTGCTACCCGCCCTAAAAACCTCGTCCGCAGCCGAGAGATCACCGTTCATCGCGACGATAAGCGGAGTAGTTGCCGAGCAACCAATGGCTGGACTAGCAGCCTATTCGGCGAGCAAAAGTGCCCTCTATGGCTTCACACAGGCCATTGGTCGAGAACTTCGTCGTGATGGCATTCGGGTTTTAGATGCTCGCCCGGGTCACACCGAAACCGGTCTGGCAACTCGAGCCATTTCGGGCGTCTCACCGAACTTTCCAACCGGAATGAATCCAGACGATGTCGTGGCGCGAATCATTCAGGCAATCGAAGGTGACGAAAAAGACTTACCGTCCACGACCTTTTCCAGCTGACCCCAAAAGCGCCGGCAGCCCGAGCAGGGTGGCTGCGCGCCAGACACTTTGAGGTTCATAGGCCAAGCGCCAGAGCCCGCCGTGAATAGCGTTCTCGACATGAAGCGAGACAGCGCTCTGCGATTTTTTGCGTGCCGGCGACTCGGCATCAAACAGGTCTCGCACCAACATGGTGGCAGCCGCCAGGTTTGCCTCCTGCACACCAAAGGCCTTGATTCCAAAACGCTTCGCCCCGGCGTACGAGGCTAATAATATGCGGTGGCTCAAAACCGATGCGGTTCTAGCCGGCGGGCAAATCTGGTAGCTCACCAAAACTCCCTGGGATTTCGCTAGGTAGGCACGCCAACGCTGGCTGCGTTTGGCAAGCAAGTAGCTTGGGCCTTGCATCTCAACCGATGCCTCGATGGATGCCAGTTTCTGGCCAGCAACCGTCTCGAAAACTCGAGCCACGGGTGGCCGCAGTTGCCCGAACAGGCCAAATAGCGCATCGCGTAGCTTCACGGGCCAGCTACGGTTGGCCGATTTCTGAACATTCTGCTCGTATTGGCTGGCGCTGACGACGGTTGAATCGGTTGGGGTTGCCAACCAGGCCAGGGCAATCGCTTCGGTTGGGCGAGCGCTCACGAGCTTGCTGGCTAGCGCATCTTGCACCACCTGAACCCTGATGTGCGCAGCACCGGGTGCATAGGCATAGCCACCCAAGACAGTGCGGGAAGCTCCGGCCGAAAGCTGCGCCAACCAACTCGCTATGGCGCTGGTGTCGGCGATCAGATCCAATCCGGCTAGCTCCGCCAACTCGGCATCGGAAAGATCGCTACTTTCTCGACCAAGCAGCTTCTCGGCAAGCACCGGAACCAAGAGGGTTCCGCCCGAAGCCCGTGCCATCGCAATCAGGCGCTGCCAAAGTTCTGCCCTCGGTCTGGCAACGGCGGCTATCGAACCACCCCAATCAAGCCAGTTTTGGGTTGGTGCAAACTCTGCGCCGGCGCCAAGGGCGAATAGCAGCTGCCCATCCAAAGTTACGTTTGGATTTTGATCTATGAAATCCCGCGCCTCAAGCAAGCCCGCTTCGGCATAGCCGGCAGAAACCCACTCTGGCAGCAGCCCGGCGCTTGAAATAAGCAAACGGCTGGCCGAACCAGAAACCGCGACGGTTTTGACCATGGAGCCGGCCAAGACCCAACCGGCTTCAACCTGACTTCGCGGGGTCTGACCCGATTCGTTCACAACTGAGGCACCAAGAGATGCCAAACCCTGCTCGGCAACCTTGGTCATTGCTTTCGGATTGGCGAACTCAATCTCGCCCAGCTTCAAAAACCAGTCGCGATAGTTGCTTCGATACTTAGCCGAATCTGACTTGGCGCCTGAGGCATGCATTTCTGCTTGCAACTTGTCGGCGGCCGGGACGTTGGTAATAGCCGCCTCCAGAACATTGAATCCAAGCGCGGTTGAGCCGATTTGGGCTCCAGTTTTTGGGTCAATGAACTTCAAGCGCAGCGCCTAAAGCGTGAAATCCACGCCCCAACGCGCGGTGAATACTTGGCCGGCGGTTAGCCATTGAAGGTCTTCGAGGGTGTTGAACGCGTTTGGGGCAGCCGTTGAGGGCTCAATGGCAACAGCCCAGACCGGGCCGTTGGCCGAAGGGAAGAAATCTGGGGTAAACAAGACAACGTGCTTAAAGTGGCTGTCCTGCCAAACATCCAAACCTTTGCCCTCGGCGGTGAGCAGGTAGGTATGGGCATTGCCGTTCTCGTCAAACTTCAGGTCGGTGAAGTTTTCATCCAAGTCAAGATCTGCAACTCTACGGCCGGAACGAAGGTCGTATTTTGAGTTGGCCGTTGGCAGTTCACCAATCGGAATCTGTCGCTCATCAACCAAGGTGACGGTGGCGGCCTCAGACTTCAAGAAGAGGTCATCGGTGTTTGCCACGGAAAACTTGAAATACGGGTGGGAACCAACGGCATATGGGGCCGGGTCCTTCGAGAAATTCTCGGCCCCGTGAGTCACTGTGATGCCGCTTTCGGTGAGGTCATAGGTCACCGAGGTTTGCAGATCGAAAGGGTAAAAATCGGTTGCGGCAATTTTGGCACCCAGTGTGATGGAGTGCGAACCTTGAGCCAATACCTCGTAGTCAGCCTCCAACAACATGCCGTGGTTGGCATTATTTTGCTCTGGGATGTTGATTTTGAACTCACGAACTTCGCCCTGATAGGTCCAGCGGCCGCCATCGAGCCGGTTGGTCCACGGAGCCATCACGACACCCGCGCAGAGCGGAGTTGGCGCCTCGGTTGCATAATCTTGAATCAGCTCGACATCGCCAATTTTTAAGCTGCGAAGCCCAGCACCGATCGAGGTGATTACTGCGGAGAGTGCGCCCTCGCTAGTTTGTCGGCTCAAAACAAAGTTGCGCCCGGAGGGTAAAGTCATAAAAAATAGCCTAACTGCCTTGAAGCTTAGAGCTCGGTGGATGGAATCATTACGTATTTGGTTTCAAGATATTCGCTAATACCTTCGAGGCCACCCTCACGTCCCATACCGGATTGTTTGACTCCACCGAATGGCGCGGCCGCATTAGAGACCAACCCGGTGTTCAGGCCGGTCATTCCGGTGTCGAGCGATTCAACCAGTCGCATTCCACGCTTCAAATCCTGCGTGAAGGCGTAACTGACCAAACCGTAAACCGTGTCATTTGCCAGCAAAACCGCCTCGGCCTCGGTCTTAAACTGAACAATCGGCGCGATTGGCCCAAAGATTTCTTCTTGCAGGATTGTGGAGCCCGGCTCAACGTTCATCAGAACGGTTGGCTTGAAGAAGTATCCATCGCCGTCTCCGGATGTTCCACCGGTCAAGATGGCTCCACCCTCGGCAACGGTGGTGTCAACCAGACGCTGCATGTTTTCGCGAGCCTTCTCGTTGATGACCGGACCAATCGTTGTGCTTGGGTCAACTCCGCGACCCAAAACCAACTTCGACATGCGTTCGGCCAAGCGGTTTCCAAACTCCTCGGCGACTGACTCTTGAACGATGAAGCGGTTGGCGGCGGTGCAAGCCTGGCCGATGTTTCTGAGCTTGGCGAGCATTGCTCCCTCAACCGCGGCGTCTAGGTCGGCGTCTTCAAAGACCAGGAACGGAGCGTTTCCGCCAAGTTCCATTGAGGTTCGCAAGATTTGCTGCGCCGACTGCTCAAGCAGTTTGCGGCCGACCTGAGTTGACCCGGTGAAGGTAATCTTG
>CAZLWT010000012.1:0-14854 GCA_964563325.1 uncultured Rhodoluna sp.
CGCAACGCGTCGAACCGCACCAGCCTCGACCAGTTCGCGCAGGCGGACCAAAATCACCTCGGTGCGGTCGACAGCAAAGGCCGGTATTAGAACCGAGCCACCGCGATCGATGGTCTGGTTGATGATTTCCTCGAAGTGCCTAGATGCCGGTTCGTGCTCACGGTCGCCATAGGTCGATTCGGTGATAACGGCATCGAATCTGCCGCTTGGGATGTTCGCGGGCGCGCTTAGCAAGGGATGTTCTTGGCGACCCAGGTCCCCGGTGAACAAAAGCCTCTTGCCGAAAAACTCAACTTCGAGGTACGCCGCCCCCAAAATATGCCCCGATGGATGAAAGGTTACCCAGGTCCCCTCAGCCACTTTGGTGCGCAAGCCAAACGTGGTGTCGCTGAACTGCCGCATGGCGCGTTCGGCGTCTTGCTCGTCATAGAGCGGCATCGGCGGGTTGTGCTTGGAGAAGCCCTTTTTTGCCGCATACTTGGCGTCTTCGGTTTGAATCCGCGCCGAATCGCGCAGAATGACGCCCGCCAGCTTTGCCGTGTATTCGGTGGCAAAGATTTCGCCTCGAAACCCATCCTTGACAAGTTTTGGAATGTAACCGGCGTGGTCTAGGTGCGCGTGACTCAGGATTACCGCAGCCAAACGGCCTGGGTCGACCGCCAATGGCTGCCAGTTCTTGAGTCGCAGCTCTTTCATTCCTTGAAATAGCCCGCAATCGACCATCACCATTATTTGACCTGATGTCAGTAAAAATCGGCTGCCGGTGACCGTGCCAGCGGCACCGAGAAACTGGATGGTTGGTTCTTTTCCCCTAAAAGTGTCCATGGCTTGATTCTAGGCAGATTGGCGTTTCTTGGGTTAAAGAAAAGTGTGGGGCTCTTTCGAGCCCCACACTTTTTGGTTCTTGAAACTTATTACTTGACGGTTACCGACTTGGTTAAGTTCTTGCCAGCAACAGAGACCGAAACGGTCTTCTTGCCCTTCTTCACCGAGAACGACAAGGTCTGTGAGTTAGAAGTGATCTTCTTAGTCACCGACTTGTTACCCGAGATGTAAACACGAACGGTCTTGCCCTTGGCGTTGGTGAACTTGACGCTTACCTTGCCCTTGGTTGAACTGATCGCAATCTTCGCTGCAGGTGCAACAACCGGGTCAACTACAACCTTGACGGTGTAGCTGGCCTTGGTGGTTCCATCCTGCGCGGTCACAGCAACGGTCACGGTGTTGTCACCGGCAACAAGCCCGGTGTCACCAGTCACAACCGCTGATGCATTGGCATCGGTTGTGGTGGCTACAACAGCAATCGAAGTGGTGCCAGCTGCAACGTGAACCACAGCGGTGCCATCGGTAGCAACCGATGAACCATTTACGGTCAAAGCCGACAGAGTTGCATCGCTGCTAGCAATGTCACCAGAAACATAGTTGAGGTTTAGAAGGTCGAAGGCCTGAGCCATCTCGTCCAAACCAACCAGCAAAGGTGCAATCTGGGTGTAAAGGGTGTCAGCAGCTTCAGCTGTCGGTGCAACACGCACACCGGCACCAGTGGTGTCGAGGTTAAGCACATTAAACATGACTTGACCATCTGAACCAGTGGTTTTCGAGACTACTACCTGCTGGCCAGTTGCCTCAGACGCTGCGTCGATGCCATTCGAAATCGAAACATGAGCGTTTGAACCGCTGTAGTTCTTTGCAACACGCAACTGCACTTCTTTGCCAACTACTGGGTTGCCATTCTGGTCAAGAACCAGGTACACAAGAGTGGTATTTGCCCCAAGGTCTCTCTGCATCTTCCTCCACGCTAGACCGGCGTTGTAGTACTGAGCCCAACCCTGCTCGGCGGCATAGTGAGTGCCATCGTATGAGTTGGTGCTGTCAATGCCAATCAAACGCAAGGTTGCTGCGGTTGGGCCGGCTACAACACACTGAGGCAATGTTGGGTCTGCAAGACAAGGGTCAACAACTGGCTCAGATGTGTAGTTCAGGTTCACAAGGTCGTAAGCCTGATCCATGTCGGCCATGCCAACAAGATAAGGCGCGGTCTGAGTGAACAGGGTGTCAACTGGTGCCACATCAGGAGCTACAGGAACTGCTCCGCCAGTGCTGTCAGTGTTCTGAACTGAGAAGGTCACTTGACCGTTGGCGTCGGTGATTCCATCGACAACAATCTGGTCAGACTTACCTGTCACAGCAGCGTTGGCACCGAATGAGGCCGAAACGTTGGCGTTCGAATTGCTGTACTGCTTCGCAAGGCGCAACTGCACGGCGTGGTTGGTAATAGCGTCGCCGTCCTGGTCTTTAACCAAGTACTGCATGTTGATGGTGCTGCCTACTTCAAGCTGCTTCTTCAAGAACTTCAAGCCAGCGTTGTAGTACTGAGCCCAGTTCTGGTCGGTCGCCGACTGAGTAGCGTCATACGAGTTCTGAGCGTTTACGTCAGCGCCAGACAAACGAAGGGTAGCCGAGGTCGGATCAGGCTTCGTGTAGTTGATGTTTACTAGGTCATACGCCTGGGCCATGTCGGTCAAGCCGTAGCCGAGCTCAGGAGCCACCTGGGTGTAGAGCTTGTCAGCTGGAACTACATCACTAGGTGCCGGATAAGCTCCACCGGTGGTGTCAGTGTTCGAGAAGGTGAACGAGACAAGACCATTAGCATCGGTGACTCCAGCGATCTTAGCCTGCTGGTCCTTGGTAGAAGTAGGGCCGGCGCTAACGCTGTGGCCAGGGGCCGCTGGCAGCGGATCCTGGTTGCTCCAAGAAATGTTGGCGTTTGAACCACTGTAATCCTTAGCGACGCGCAGGTTAACTGTAACGCCGCCTAGTGTGTTTCCATCTTGGTTCTTGACCTCGTAGGTCAATGTTGTCTCTGAGCCACGAGGGCGTTCGAGCTTCTCGAACTTGAGTCCGGCGTTGTAGTACTGAGCCCAACCCTCACTGGTTGCGCTTTGGGTGACGTCAACACCCGTGTAGTTGATTAGACGAAGGGAGGCGCTGGTTACGGAGTCCGTTGGACCTGCTTGTCCTGCGCTGGCAGGTGCGGCTGACATCGCAGTCAGACCCGCGGTGCCAAGCACTATGGCGGTGAGCAAGCCTAAAGCTTTGCCCAATTTGGAAGTTTTCATTGGTGGGTTGTTTCCTCTCGAACTTTAATGGATTGCGCCCGCCTCAGGCCAAAAGGGGTGTGAGCCAAGGCGACAATTTGGAGTGCTCGCACACTGCCTTCTAGAACGGTATACGAGAAACCGCTTTCACTGAAACCGATTTCACGAATATTTATTCATTCGTTATTAAGTGGCACACTAGGCCCACTAATTCGAAAACCACCGGCCGAAAGTTAAATAAAAAAAGTGTGGGGCCCGAAAGGGCCCCACACTTTTCAGTTCTTGAAAGCTATTACTTTACTGTTACCATCTTGGTGAAGTTCATGCCAGCAACCGAGACCGAAACGGTTCTCTTACCCTTCTTAGCCATAAAGCTAAGAGTCTGTGAGTTAGAGGTGACCTTCTTGGTCATCGACTTGCCGCCTGAGATGTAAACACGAACCATCTTGCCCTTGGCGTTGGTGAGCTTGACGCTTACCTTGCCCATTGACGAGCTGATAGCAACCTTGACTGAAACCGGTGCCGCGTCAACCACAACTCCAAGAGTGTAGGTGCGAACCGTCTTGCCATCTTCAGCGGTCACGTTGACGTTAACTTCGTTGTCTCCGAGAACCAAACCAGTGTTGCCATCAACGACGACGCTGGCGTGTGCGTCCGTTGTGGTTGCAGCCACATCCACCGTGGTGGTGCCGAATGGAACGTGGAACTTTGGAGTTCCAACGGTGGATACAGCAGTTCCGTTTACAGTCATGGCACTGATTGATGGGTCACAGCTGATCGGGGTGCCGGCGACATAGTTGATGTTCAAAATGTCGTAGGCCTGATCCATTTCAACAACTGAACCAATGAACAGAGGAGCGATCTGAGTGTAACGAGTGTCTGGCGCTTCACAGGTTGGACCGTAAGCTACGCCTGGGTCCTGGCCTCCAAGGCCACCGACTGTGAATGTAACCACGCCGTCTAGATTTGTGTGACTTGAGATCGAGACTTGCTGTCCGGTAGCTTCAAGGAAGCTTACGCCGTCAGAAACCACAACGTGAGCGTTCGAGCCACTGTAGTCCTTTGCAACACGCAGCTGGACTTCCTGGTTAACTAGCTTGCGACCGTCCTGGTCAACAACCAAGTAGCTGAGCGTTCTGTCTTGTGCAAGTGCATCTTGAACCTTTAGCCACTTCATACCGGCGTTGTAGTACTGCGCCCAGTCCTGCTCGGTGGCGTAGTGAGTGCCATCGTAGGAATTGGTGCTGTCAATACCTTGCAAACGCATGCTTACAGAGGTAGTCGGCAGGTTGTTTACGAAGTGGAACTCGATTAGGTCTGCAGCGTCTGCACCCTGACCGTTGACGGTTGCCAACATCTGGCTGTAAAGCTTTGGCGAACCGTCGCTCACAGGAGAAGTCAAGGTGGCCGGGTTTGGCTCGGCGCTGTCGGTGTCGTTGTTCTTCAGGTTGAAGGTAACGTTGCCATCTGCATCGCTAACGGCTTGCAATACGGCTGCATCGCTGCCGCCCTGGGTTGCACCAATCTGGGTGTCATCCGAAGACATGGCAGCGTTTGAACCGCTCCATGCCTTGTTTACGGCTAGGTTAACGGTCGCTCCGGCTACTGGCGCATCGGCCGAGTCGGTTACCTTGTAGCTGAGGTCGAAAGAAGCACCGGTCAGTGCGTACTGCTGGTGGTAGGTCAGACCTGCTGCGTAGCCGTAGTTGGCCATGAAGAAGTCTGCGTCTGTCTGCTTGTCAACCGAGTTATCAGCGGTGAAAACCGGTGAGGTCAGGCGAACCTTTACAACGGAAGGGACATCTGCACTTGCAGGGGCAGCTGAAATAACAGTCAGCCCCGCGGTGCTCAAAATCAATGCGGTGAGCAAGCCAGCAGCTTTGCCCAACTTAGAAGTAATCATTGGTGGGTTGTTTCCTCTCGTACTTACTGAATTGCTACCGAGTTTAGCCTCTAAAAGGCTGACGTTAGCAGCAGTTGGAGCATGCAATCACACATCCACGCTCTAAAGTTACATTAGAAACCGCTTTCAAAAATACCCGTCACAAAATGTTTATGAATTCGTTACTAGCCTGTTCTAGGCAGAATCCCTGACAATGAGTTCGGTTTTTAGGATGCGGGGCGACAGAGGTTCACCCGCAAGTGCCGCGATCATCAACTCGGCGACCGCCGCGCCAAGGCCGACGATGTCTTGCCGAATGGTGGTCAGCGAAGGCTTTGAGTTTGCCGCCATAACAGAATCGTCAAATCCGACAACTTTGACATCACCTGGCACTGATCGGCCACTATCTTCGATGGCTCGAATAGCACCCAGGGCCATCAGGTCATTGGCCGCAAAAATACCGTCAATCTCTGGCTGTCGCTCGAGCAGCGCGGCCGTCAACCTCATTCCACTCTCAAATGAGAAGTCGCCTTCCAAAATCAAGCCTTTGGGGGCCACCTTGCCCACCTCGCGATGGGCCTGCTGGTACCCGTTGAGCCGCTGCAAGCCAGCGCTGGCTTCGATGTCTCCTGTGATCGTTGCCACGTTTACACATCCCAGTGAAAAAAGGTGACGGGTGGCCTGAGCGGCCCCACCGAAGTTATCGGTGTCGGCAAAAACGAGTTCGGAGTTCGAGTTCGGCGAACCAGCGATTACCACTGGCAGCCCTTGCTTGGCTAGTCTGCGAACCAACGCGTGCTTGTGAAGTTGAAAAAAGATTGCTCCGTCAACCTCGCCCCCCTCAAGATAGTGAGCCTCCGGGCCATCGGCCTTGTCAACAGAGGCAACCATCAGCAGGGTCTGCAGCTCGTTTTCTAGCAGAACCCGACTGATTCCCGAGGAGACGGTGGCCCAAAAGGGATCGGCAAAAACCGAAAGGTCATCGTCAATCACAACGGCGATGAGGCCGGTGCGACCAGAGGCCAAAGCCGTGGCGGCTCGATTCTTTTTATAGCCCAGGGCTTCGACCGCGGCATGAACTCTAGAGGCGCGCTCGGGATGAACCTTCAGGTCGCCGTTCAGAACGCGTGAAACCGTTGCTTCACTGACCCCCGCGTGCACAGCAATTTGAGAGTAGGTGGGGCGTTCGTTGGTCTTCACTGGTACTCGTCGCCCTTCACCTATTGCATTCACTGTTCTACTGTAAACGCTTTCACGAAGGCAGGTAAGTTTTTTTGGTTACTTCACGACAACGGTGCGCTTGACGACTGGCCCATAACTGACCACCGTGACAAGTCGCTTACCCTTTTTGGCAGGAACACTGACCACCTGAGGGTTTTGAACAATGAACGCGTCAACGGTTTTTGACCCAGCAACTGATATGTGAACCCACTGGCCCACCGAACCAGTGAAGGTCACGCTAACTCTGCCCTTAGTCGAAGCCACAGTTGGGCGAAACAGTTGTTCGGCAACGATTACGTCAAGGTCAAAGGATCGTGAGTTTCCAGCCTCGGCAATGACGGTGAAGGTCACCGTGTTAGATCCCGGTTGCAGGTTGTTGCAACCGGTTGTCTCAACGTGTGCCATCGGGGAATTTGCAAGCACCTCGTGGCAGGCATCGGTGTAAATCGGCAACTGAATCGATGGTGCGCCACGAGTTACCGGAACACCATTTACCGACTTCAAACCGGTGTCGCGGCTCTTTACGAAATAGAGGTTCAGCAAATCAAATGCTTGGCTTTTATCTGAAAGACCGTTAATCGGCAGCGTAGCCGCAACCTGGGTAAAGAGGTCGCCGTGTGGTTCTGAGGATTCCTCAATCGCCGAGCGGTCCGAGCTGCGGTCTAGATCTAGCAAATCAAACGAAACATTTCCGTCGGAATCGGTCAATCCGGTGATTGTTGCCTCGTTGCCATAGCCCCAAACCGGTTTGACTCCCGCGGTTGAAACCATCACCTGAGCGGTGGATTTGCTCGAGTTTTTGTTGACGACCAATTTCACGGCTTGTTTTGCCATTGGTTCGCCAGCCAAGTCACGCACTTGGTAGGTCAGCCTGGTGTTAGAGGCAACATCAAGCTGTTTCTTGTACCACTTAAAGCCGGCATTGTAGTTTTGCGCCTGGCCACCCTCTAGAGCTTGGTAAGTGGCATCAAAGGCGTTAGACGAGTTTATCGATGGCGAGACCAATCTGATGGTTGCTCCCTGCAACGGCAACTTCTTGACAAAGTGCAGCTCGAGCATGTCGGCGTTGTCGACCGACTGGCCACTAATAATTGGGAACAGTTGGGTTGAAAGCTTTGGCTTGCCCTCGGCAGGAGCGCGGGTCAAGCTAATCGGGTTTGGTTCAACCGGATCCTTCGCGCTGTAAACCTGCTTTAGAACCCAGGTGGCGATTCCTTCGTTATTGGTGATACCAGGAAGAACCGCACTGTCCTTCGCCTTTTTTGTCGGCGCAATCCTTTTGCCGTTCTCGGTTTCGAGCGTGGCGGTCGAAGCGCTGTAACCCTTATTGACAATCAACGAGATCGCCTTGCCAACGACCGGGTTGTGGTTGTAATCGGTCACCTGATAAGAAACCGTGGTGGTGGAACCAACTGGCTCATACTGCATGAAGAAGCGGAAGTCTGGGGTGTAGTAGCGCTTCCAACCTAGGCTGTCGGCGTTCCAGGTGTGATCGACCGAGTTCGATGCGGTCAACTCTGGCGACACTACTCGGATGTTGTAAACCTGCGCATCGGCGGCCTGAGCTGGAACCACGGAAGCCATGATTAACCCGGCAGACGCCAGTGCACTCAAAACCAACTTGGGTGCAAAAGTGAAGTTGAATTTTTTCATTATTTGAATAAGCCTTTCGAGCAAATCAGTTGCGCAGTCGAACGGGCATACAGAAACCCAAGCGAATCGCCTCAACAGACATTTTATAGCCATGAAATGCCCCTTGAGTAAACTGAGCCCATGAAGGAAATCAGCGTAGAGGTTTTAAAAGTCAAACTAAGCCAACTACCTGGAATTCCAAGGGTGGTGGCTTCGGGAAATTACGCAACACCCTTCACCCTGCTGAAGGCCCTGGATGAGTCGGTTGCCGAGTATCGACTAAACATGTTGAACGCCCAACTTGGAATCCCAGATCGTGAGGGTGTTGAATACGAAACCGCATTCGTTGGCATTGGCATGCGAAGACACCCCAACCTGACCTACATTCCGTGCCGGCTAAGCCTGGTTCCGGTTCTGTTTCGAGATCACTACCTGCCAGACGTAGTGCTCATCCACACCTCGATGCCTTGGAACGGCAAGGTGAGCCTTGGCACCGAAATCAATGTTTTGCCAGCTGCCATCGCCGCGGTTAGAAGTAACGGTGGGCTAGTAATCGCTCAAGCAAACCCCAAAATGCCCTACACCTTCGGTGACGGTGAACTTCAGCTGGCCGAGATTGACTACCTTATTGCTGTTGACGAGACGTTGACCGAAAAACCAAGCACTCCGGCAAGTGATGTTGCCCAAGAAATTGGGGCTCGGATAGCAACTCTCGTCTCGGATGGCTCAACGTTGCAACTGGGTATCGGTGGCATTCCAGACTCGGTCATTGAACAGTTGCATAAGCGTCGGGGCTTGCAAATCTGGACCGAGACCTTCAGTGATGGAGTCGTTGGCTTGCAACGCTCGGGCGCGATGGCAAGCGAGGCGCAAATAACAGCTTCTTTCATTTTTGGTTCGAGAGAGCTATACGACTGGATTGATAGGAACCCAGCCGTTCGAATGCTGCGAACCGAAACCACAAACGACCCAAGCGTGATTGCCACGAAACATAGAATGACCAGCATCAACGCTGCTCTTGAGGTTGACCTCTTTGATCAGGCAAATGCCAGCCACGTGCGCGGTCAAATTTATTCTGGGTTCGGCGGTTCAACCGACTTCATCGTCGGATCGCTACACTCCCCCGGCGGGAAATCTTTCATGGCACTGCCGTCTTGGCATGAACGAGCCAAGGTCTCGACCATCGTCAATCGAATTTCAGAAACCGTAACCAGCTTTCAGCACAGTCACGTGGTCACCGAGCAAGGAATTGCGGACTGTTTCGGCCACAGCCAAAAAGAGCAAGCCTTCAGCTTGATAAATCGCGCGGCTCACCCTGATGCCAGAGAAGCCTTGACCGAAAGTGCCACAAAAATGGGGCTGCTTTAGAGGCGCTTTGCTCAAGGAGTTTTGCTTTACAGGAGCTTCGTAATTTCGCTCAGCATATTGACCTGATCTTCGCTCAAGCTGACCGGCATCAAAAGTTGCTCAAGTTGGCTCTGGGTTCGAGCGCTGGCAATCGGCACCGAAACCGTCGGCTGAGACCGTAACCAGGCCAACGCGACCGCCGGCAAGCTGGTCTGCTGTTCGCTTGCGATTTCGTCCATGGCCGCTAAAACCGCCCATCCATCGTCATTAAAGTGCTGAGCGGCGCCACCTGATCTGGCTGATTCGACCACCGAACCCTGACGATATTTGCCCGTTAGAAAACCCACTCCGAGTGCAAAGTAAGGAATGGCGCTCAAACCAGACTCTTCGAGAGCCGGGGCGGAGTCGGCCTCGAAGGCCTTTCGCGTCACCAGGTTGTAGTGATTTTGCAAGGCCACGAAGCTTGCCAAGCCGTTGCTCTCGCTAAAGTCAAGCGCCTCTAAAAGCCGACTGCCCGAGTAGTTTGAAGCCGCGATGTAGCGCACCTTGCCAGCTTGCACCAGCGAGTCAAAGGCCACCAGAGTTTCTTCAAGAGGAGTTTCTAAATCATCGTGATGCGCGTAATAAATGTCGATGTAGTCGGTTTGTAAGCGCCGAAGCGAATCATCGGCGGCCGCCAGAATGTTGGCTGCCGAAAGACCCGGGCGAGTCGAAAGTTTCGCCACCTTTGTGGCAACCACAACCTGATCGCGATTCGCCTTGGATTGCATCCAGCTGCCAATGACGGATTCACTCTCGCCACCGACATGACTCTCGCCCCACTCGCTGTAAACATCGGCGGTGTCAATAAAGTTGCCGCCGGCTGCCGCATAAGCCGAAAGCACCCCGTGTGATTGGGCCTCGTCGGCTGTCCAACCAAAGACGTTGCCACCGAGACAAAGCTCGTGCACCATGAGGGTGGTTTTTGGAATTGAGACCAGATTGCTCATGAAAACTTCCTTGACTGCGTGGGTTGGTGTCGAACCTGACTGGCCTCGACAAAAAGTTAAAGCACCCGATTTTTCAATCGGATGCTTTAACTATGTCAGCGCAGGTGCTAAGAGACGATGTCTTTTACTAGTTCGCTGTTTGAGCTCTTCTGAATCGCGGCCACCACGTAGCCAAGCGCCAAGGCGATGAATGGGCTAAGCACCAGGGCCCAGCCGAGTGGCGACATGTCCCAAGCGTTTCCGGCGCCCTCGGGCGTTGACGCCAAACCGGATAGCAGGTTGAAGCGCGACATCAACAGGTACTCGCCGCCAAGCAACAACAGGGCCGAGACGATTGGCGCCACGGTTGACTGCCAAATATTTGCCCCGCCATTCTTGCGGAAGTAGAGCACCACAGAGACGCTGACCAAAATCTCAACCGCCATGATGGCAACCGCGGTGATTGCGCTCATCCAAAAGAAGAGGTTCAAAATCGGGTCAAGTTTTGCAATCGCGAAGGCGACCATTACAACGGCAGCCAAGATCGAGGTCAAGATGACACCGTTTCGAGGTGCGCCGATCGAGTTGGTTTTACCGAAGGACTTTGGCAAGACGCCACCGCGGCCAAGAGCGAAGAAATAGCGGGCATTGGCATTCTGGAAGGCCAAGAGCCCTGCAAAGAGGCTAGAAACTACCAACCAGGACATGACGTCTGCCATCCACTGGCCAACATTGTCGTGGGCCAAGCTAAAGAGCACGGCGGCCGGATTGGCACCGCCACCGGAAATCGTCGCAACCTGATCTACGACTTTGCCGGCACCGAGCCCGGTGACCATTGCAAAGGACACCACGGCAAACAACACGGTGATGATTCCGATTGCCCAGTAGGTTGCTCGAGGCACGGTGCGCTTAGGGTCTTTCGATTCCTCGCCATAAATGGCCGTTGCTTCAAAACCAATGAATGAGGCGAAGGCAAAGGCGATAGCGATTCCAGCACCACCGGCAAAACCGCCGGCGAAAATGTTAGCTGGGTTGAAGCTCGCGTTGAAATCCATTGCACCCCAGTGGTTTGCCAAGATTGCGACTCCGGTAATCAAAAGTGATGCCAGTTCAAGCGCCATCAAAGTTCCGAGCACCCTTGCCCCGACGTCAACGCTCAAGAGCGAAAGCGCGGTGACCACGGCCCAGGCTAGAAAAGCCCAGACGTACCAGTCGAGGGTCACTCCGAGCGATGCCATTTGGCCGGCCATCAGACCGCCAAAGAATCCATAGATTGCCAACTGAATCGTGATGTACCCGACGATGGATGCAAAGGCCGAGGCCACACCCATGTTTGGGCCCATGCCGCGACCGACGTAGGCGAAGAACGCACCGGCGTTTGTGACCCGGTTGGTCATTGCAGAGAATCCGACGCTGAAGAGCAAAAGGGTTAGACCAACCAAAAGGTAAGTTCCTGGCGCAGCAGCTCCATTGCCCGCAAGAATCGCGATTGGAACGGCGCCGGTCATGCCAACCAGGGGCGCGGCGGCCGCGACAACGAAGAAAACGATTCCGATGACGCCGAGGCGCCCAGATCGCAGTGATGTTTCCGAACTGTGCTCAGCCATGGAATATTCCTCCTTGAATACTTGGTAAGTCGTTAGGGTCTAAACGATTAACAGAAGTCTTCCGCTTGCGACCCCGCTTGGTCAAGTTCACAACGCCGGTTCGCAAGATGTTTCCCGAATCGTTATAAATGATGCGATATTGGATTTATTCGCGTACGAACGATTAGTTAGGCTTTGAACCATGACTGAACTCAAAGGATTTTTGGCACCACTGACCCCGACCGGCAAATCAGCGATCATCCCGAACATGCCCTGGTACTACTCGGGCACACTGCTCACGGTTGAGTACCTAACGGATGTTGCCAACGTGCGAGCCATACTGCCTGCCGATTTGGAGCTCGCCGATGAGCAGCCTGGTGCGGTCGCGATGATTTGGGCCGACTGGCAATCCTGCAGCGAAGGCGGGGCCGAGCTGCTTGACCCGATTCGTTCGCAATACCTCGAAGCCTTCCTGGTGGTCCGTTGCAAAAAAGATGGCGTCACCTACTCACGTTGCGTTGCAATCTGGGTGACCAAAGACTTCGCTATCGCGCGCGGTTGGTACCAGGGCTACCCAAAGAAACTCGGTTCGGTGCATGTGACTCGCCTCTTCAATCACGGCAAAGCTTCACCGCGACTCGAGGCCGGAGCCAAGCTTGGCGCCAGCCTTTCGGCCTATGACCACCGTCTGGCCTCTGCAATCGTCACCTTGCGCGAGCCAAGTGAAACCAACGGATTCGTCAACGGTCACAAAATGCTACACAGTCGATGGATGCCGTCTATCGTGCCCGGCGCTGGCAACTCGCTAGATCAGCTCATCACCATGGGTGGCGTTGACGCCGATCTTGGTCAGGCGTGGTCTGGCGACGCTGAGCTGGTGCTTGGCGATAGCGAGTGGGATGAACTCAACTCGATCCTTCCGGTCAAAACCATCCTGGGTGGTTATTACCGCGAGCTCGGCGTCACCTTCAACGGCGGCAGCCTGATCGAAGATCGCTCACTAAATAACTAGCGGCTAATAAAGTTTGAGCTTCAGTGAACCTCAGACCTTAGTAAACCTCGAAGTACTCGTCGATCTCCCACTGGGTTACCTCGCGGGTCGGCTCGGTGACTTCGGCTTCATACCTGGCAATCTCATCGCGCTTCATCACCAGAAACACGTTGATGACTTCTTGGGTGATGTATTGGCTCAGGTTGCTATTTGTCTCCAGGGCGTCGAGCGCGTCGGTGAAGGTCATCGGCAAAATCGCGGCGGCTTCGTTGTCATAAGACATTCCCTCGGCAGGCTCTGGGCACTCGAGGTTGCGCTTGATTCCATCGAGCGCGGCTGCCAGTATGCCTGCGATTAGCAGATATGGGTTGGCGGCGGCATCGCCGACTCGCACCTCAAGGCGGGTTCCTTGGCCACGCTCCGGTGGCAGCCGAACCATGGTGCTGCGATTGTCGTATCCCCAGTTAGCACGGTAAGGCGCCAAAGTGTCTGGCCCGAGTCGCTTATAGGCGTTCACGGTTGGGTTTGTCAGCGCGGCGAGCGCTGCCGCGTTTGCGGTGACGCCGGCAATCATGTGCTTGGCCAAGTCAGAAAGCTCGTTTCCGCCATCGTGCATTTTGTTGTTGCCGGCAAGATCGGTCACCGAGAAATGCAGGTGGAAGCCGCTGCCGCCCTCATCGCTCCATGGCTTGCCTAGGAAGGTGGCGTGCTGGCCAACCCCGGCAATCACGTCTTTGATCGCGGTCTTGAACAGGAAGGTTCGGTCTGCCGCATCAAGGGCATCGGAGTGGTACAGGTTGATTTCATACTGGGATGGGCTGAACTCGGCATTGCCTGCGAAGACACCGATGTCCATCTGGTCGAGCATGCGAAGCAGGTGGAGGAAATGCCCCTTAGGGTCGGTTTGCAGTCCGGTGGTGTAAACCAGACCGGTCTTCTCGTGGGCTCGTTTATAGCCACCCTCGGCGGTTCGCTCGGCGATGTAAAACTCAAGCTCGGGGCCAACGATCGGTTGCAGCCCCATTTTGTTGTACTCGGCAATGACGCCTCGCAAAACCGAGCGTGGCGACATCAGGTTGGTCGAGCCATCTGGGTTGAAGGCATCGGCGATGGCGAAGGCCACGCCCGGCTGCCAAGGCATGTTGGTGATGGTGGTTGGGTCAAGGCGGCTAACCAGGTCTTGCAGGCCATCGCTGGCTATGTTGTTGGCGTCTAGAACCCCACCGCGCGTTGAGGTGACCCACACACCCTGGCAGAAAGCCGGGCCGTTGTGAGCGCCCTTGTCCAGTTGGCTTACCAACAGGTCTTTAGAACGCGTGATGCCCAGAACATCGGGGAAAATCAGGCGCAGCACGTCGATTCCACGTGCCTTTAACTGCTCGCGAAGGGCTATCAGGTCGGTGGCCATTGCAACTCCTTTGTAACAAGTTGGCGTTCCCCAACAATCGTTAGGGCTCAAACGAAATAATAGTCCTATGCTCGGTCTTATCAGTCAAGAGCGGCAAAAATGTTACCGACAAGTTAGGTTTCCAATGAAAGTACTGTTCGTTCAGCATGATCACGTAAGCCCGACCGGGCCGGTTGGCGAGCGGTTTCGAGCCAGAGGATTTGAAACCGAAGAGCTTCTGGTGGTGCAACAGCATCAGTTCGGTGAGCCAAACGTGCATTTCGAGTTTCCCGCACTTGATGCCTACGACGTGATAGTCCCCCTCGGCGCCCCATGGGGGGCTTGGGATGATGCCTGCATCGGCAACTGGTTAATTCCCGAACTGGAATGGATACGCGCGGCCGCAACAAGCGGGAAGGCGATTCTCGGCATTTGCTTCGGCGGGCAACTGTTGGCCCGCGCACTCGGTGGCTCGGTGGCCCCTGGGCCAAAAGGTGAGATTGGCTGGACCGCGATTATGAGCGACGAGCCATCCATAGTTTCAAATGGCCCTTGGTTTCAGTTTCACTACGACCGCTGGCAACTGCCACCGGGCGCGGTTGAGATTGCCAGAAATCCGGTTTCTTCACAGGCCTTCACCTATCAGCACTGCCTTGCGGTTCAGTTTCACCCCGAGTTGACCGCGGCCGGCCTCAAGGACTGGCTCGACTGGGGCGGCGACAAAAAGGTTCTGCAAGACGGC
>CAZLWT010000013.1:0-14585 GCA_964563325.1 uncultured Rhodoluna sp.
CACAATCACGGGGTTTATTAACCTGAGACTCAGCGCGGTTAGGACCCCGGCCAAACTTGGGCAGCTGGCTAGCAAGGTGCAGTACCTGCCGGCCACGGCTGAAACCGCGGTGGACTGGCGATTTTGCACCGGCACCGATCGCTACTGCCTGGTGGCAAGCCCGCTGAAGGCGATTTACACTTCGATCGTTTCGGGGATTTCGGGGGTGGCTAATCAAGCCACCGGCCCGAACTTTGGCTTAGAAACACTGACGCCCCTGCCATGACTAGAAAACCAGAATGAGGCATGTGATGAAATCGACGAGGGTGCCGTTTCTTGTTGCGATTTTGCTGGCGGCGGTGGCGGCCGGTTCGGTCTATGCCTACTCGGCTTCGCTCTCGCAACGAGCCGAAACTGGAAGCAGGACGGTGCGGGTGTTTGTGGCCGCCGGCGAAATAGCGGCGGGGGTTTCGCTGACCGAGGCCAAGGCGGGCAAGCTCTTGCGGCTAGAAACCTACCCGGCAAATGCGGTGCCGACCGGCCGGCTCGAATCGGTGACCGAGGCCAACTCCAACCTCGTTGCGCTCTCGGCTCTGCCGGCCGGGCAGTTATTGACCAGGTCTAACTTTGGCGAGGCTCTCATGGCAGACCGCAACCTGCAGGTGCCGGCGGGGTTGATTGCCATTTCGGTGAACCTTGACGACCCACAAAAGGTTGGAACTTTTCTGGCTCCGGGTTCAGAAATCGTGGTTTTTGACACCGTGATTGATCAACAATCCCCGAGCGCCCGGACCCCTATTCGGGCAACGCATGTGCTTTTGCCGAGGGCCAGGGTGCTTGCGGTTGGCAGCAAGTTGCGGTCGAGCGATGCAAACCCGGCTAGCGGCAGCACCGTGGTGACCCTGGCGGTAGATCAGAAGGGGGCGGAACGGTTGGTTCATGCCGATAACATCGGGGATCTGTATTTTGGGCTGCTGAATCGGGGCACCAAGATCATTGCCGACTCGGGCGTCACCGATAAGACTTTGCACCGGTGACCAGATGACTGTTATTTGGTCGGCAAGCCGAAAACCCGATGATCGCTATCGACTGGCGCTGGGTGCACAACTGACATTTGTTGGTAGCTTTGCCCAACTACGCGAGGCTGTTGATAACGATGTGGCCGAAAGGCTGGTGGTAATCGACCCCTCGGTTTTGATAGCTCACGCTCTTGAAGTTGCCGAGCACTATCGAGTTGCCAGACCAACCCTCGGCGTGATCTTAATTCGTCAACACCTTGACCTCGCGCAGCTAAATCTTGCCATGCGATCTGGCGTGCGTGAGGTGATTGCGGCCGATGATGCCACCGCGCTGTTAGCCGCCGCCGAGCGCAGTCTTTGGGTTTCGAAGACCCTTGAGGTGGCTGATGCTGGAGCACAAAAACAAAAG
The DNA here is from genome assembly GCA_964563325.1 of uncultured Rhodoluna sp. GTDB lineage: Bacteria > Actinomycetota > Actinomycetes > Actinomycetales > Microbacteriaceae > Rhodoluna. The sequence goes on from CAZLWT010000013.1 coordinate 1,408, forward strand.
CTGGGACGGCTTAGCGTGGTGTTCTCGGCCAAGGGCGGTTGCGGCAAAACCACTCTTTCAACCAATCTTGCCGAGCAACTGGCCCTCGATGATTCCAAGTCGGTTTGCTTGGTTGATCTTGATTTGCAGTTCGGCGATGTTGCCGTTGCACTGCAGTTGCCCCCTCAGCCAAACCTGAGCGACGCGGTTCGCATGAGGGCCAATCTTGACGATTTGGCTGTCTCGTCACTTTTGCTGCAACCCAAGAAAAACTTGTCGGTGTTGCTTGCACCCGCCGAGCCGGCAGCCGCCGACCTGATTGATGCGGCGCTCGTGCAAAAAATCCTGACGAATCTGCAGGGTCGCTTCGATCACGTAATTGTTGATTCGCCACCCGCCTTCACCGAGGTGATCATGAAGGCCTTCGACATGGCAGACGATCTTCTTTTGCTTTCGACACTTGATTTACCATCGGTAAAAAATCTAAAACTAACCATTGAAACTTTGGATGCCCTTGGGCTGCCCCGAACCAAATGGCAGGTGATTGTGAATCGGGCAAGCGCCAAGGCAGGCCTGACGGTTGACACGGTCGAGGCATCCATCGGCTTGCCGGTTTCCGGGGTGATTCCCGAAAGCGACATCGTGCCGAGCCTGATTAACCGCGGGCAAACGGTTGTTGCGGGAAGCCCAAATCATGCGGTTGCGTTTGCCATCGCTAGGGTGGCCGAACGGATTGCGCCAAACCAGAACCCGGCGGTGAGCCCAACCCGGCCCAACCTGTTGCAACGTCTGAGGCTGGTGCGCCCATGACACTGGCCGAGAGACTGGGGCTTGGCGATTACCTTGGCGTCAGCCAACAGCAAAGTTACGCTCTGATTCGCCAGGCCGTCAATGAAGATCTAAGACGAACCGTCGGAGATTTGCTGGCCGCCGGCGAAGCGCAGGGCGATGACCTTGAGGCCAGTGTGGTTCAATCCATCGCGAGCGTTCTTGAGCAATCTGAGCTGCCGCTTTCCGGCCTAGACCGAGCCGAGCTGGCTCAGCAGGTGATCGACGATATTCTTGGCAACGGGCCCCTTGAGCAACTGCTTCGTGACCCGTCGGTTTCCGAGATCATGGTGTCTGGTTTCAACCGAATATACGTTGAACGAAACGGCGAACTGGAGCCAACCAGCCTGGCCTTCCAAAATGAGGAACATCTGCGCAAAACCATAGATCGCATGGTGGCCAGAGTTGGCCGGCGCATCGATGAGGCAAGCCCGATGGTTGATGCCAGACTTCAAGATGGCAGCCGACTAAACGCCGTGGTTGCCCCGATTGCACTTGATGGTTCGTCGCTTACGATTCGCAAGTTTTTCAAGCAGCCGTTCACGGCCGAGCAAATGCTAAGCAGCAAGACCATTAGCCGCGAGGCGCTCGATCTGCTTCGAGCCAGCGTGCAGGGGCGGCTGAACATTCTGATTTCCGGTGGCACCGGCTCTGGCAAGACCACAACCCTGAATGTTTTGGCCGAGTTTCTGCCGGCTCACGAGCGCATCGTCACCATCGAAGATTCCGCCGAACTGCAGCTAAACAAGCCCCATGTGGTTCGCCTTGAAACGCGGCCGAGCAACATAGAAGGTGGCGGCCTCGTCACAATCCGCGATCTGGTTCGAAACTCGCTTCGCATGCGCCCCGACCGCATCGTCATCGGCGAGGTGCGCGATGGCGCGGCGCTAGACCTGCTGCAGGCCATGAACACCGGGCATGACGGTTCACTCACCACACTCCATGCCAATTCCGCGATGGATGCCGTTTCACGCCTCGAGACCATGGCGCTGATGGCTGGCATGCGCCTGCCGGTCGCGGTGATTCGTGAGCAAATCTCGCGGGCCGTGCACCTGATCGTGCAACAGACCAGGTTGCGCGATGGTTCGAGGCGCGTCACGGCGGTATCCGAGGTGGTTGGAATGCAAGCGGGTGAGTTGCAGTTGCGCGAGGTCTTTTGTTTCGATGCGGCCAGCGGGCGACTTGAGGCCACCGAGCATCTGGCGCCACTGATGCGGCGACTGGCGAGTGCCTAGATGCTGCCCTGGTTGTTTGCCGCGCTCGCTGCCGTCTCGTTTGGGATTCTAGGCTTCCAGGTCGCCAGTGCTTTGCGGGGCTTGGCCGAGAGGCAACGCGTGGAAAGCCTGCTTTCAGATTACGGCGGCATTCGGGGCGCTGGTGAGGCGGCTCAGGTTGGGGCGGCCCAATCTGGGAAGACTCGGGCGGCTGGCGCTCTTAGCAGAAGGATTGCCGGCTTTCGCCGGGCCATTGAGCAGAGCCTCTTTGCCGCCGGTGTCACTTGGCCAGCGAAGCAGTGGCTTGGGTTTTTGGTCCTGACCGGAATTGCGATTTTCGTGCTGCTGTTGGTGATTCTGAAGTCGGCGCTCGCCGCGATTATTGTGGCCTCGGCCGTCATGGCGCTTGCCCCGAGGCGTTGGCTTGCCAGTCGCTGCCAGTCAAGGGCAACCAGGTTTGGCCAAGATCTGCCTCAGGCGCTACAAATTTTGGCGAGTGCCTTGCGCTCGGGGCTTTCGTTTTCGCAAGCCTTCGAGACCCTGGCCAAGCAAGATCGGGGCGAGGTGGGCACCCAATTTCGGCAGGTGCTAACCGAGGTTGAATACGGTTCGCCACTTGAACCCGCCCTCACCAGAGTTGCCCAACGCATGAACAGTCTCGACTTGAAATGGTTGGTTTCGGCTCTCGAGATTCAACGCGAAATCGGTGGCAGCCTCTCTGGCATTCTTGACACCCTGGCCGAAACCATTCGCGGCCGAGCCGAGGTTGCCCGCGAGGCCAGGGTGCTATCGGCCGAAGGCCGGCTGTCGGCCTATATTTTGCTTGCTCTGCCAATCGTCATCGCCGGTGTCTTGGCGGTGATTCAACCGAGTTATATTTCGTTTTTCTGGAGCGAACCCATCGGCTGGTTTTTGATTTTTTCGGCCACCGCACTGGTTATCGCCGGTTGGTTTTGGTTGAAGCGAGTCATCAGGGTCGAGGTTTAGCCGGTGCAACTTTTTCAACTCATCGCCACGCTTGCAACTGGGATAGCCGTTTTTTCGCTCAGCCTCGGCTTGCATCTCAGGTTGCGGCGCGGTTGGCAGGCCAATCGTTTTGCGATGCTCGAAAATTATTCGCTGGCTCCTGCGGCCACTCAACCCACTCGCGCAGCCGGGGCCGCGCCGAACCGGTGGCTCCTCGTCGGCAACCGTTTTATCGGCCGCCGCTACCGTGAGTTTCTTTTGGCAAGGCTCGCCGACGGCGGGGTGTTTGGCCCAAAAGCCTTCGCTGGGTTGGTCACGCAAAAGACGCGCTTTGCAACCCTTGCGCTTTTGCTGGGAGCGGTTGTGGCTGCGGCTAACCCGACTCAGGTTTGGCTGCTGCCAACCTTCGGCATTTTCGGGTACTTTCTGGCCGATCTGCTGCTTATCAACTCGGCACAAAAGCGCACTCAGGCAATCGATCTGCATTTGCCCGATGCCATCGATCTCTTGACCCTTTGCGTTGACGCCGGGCTTAATTTTGAGGCCGCCGCCTCGCGGGTTTCGCTTGGTTTGGATGGCCCCGTGGCCCAAGAGTTTGCTGGTCTGCTGGCTCAAATGCAACTGGGCCGCTCAAGAACCGAAGCTATAAACGAACTGGCAAATCGAACTAGGAGCGCGGCCTTTTTGAGATTTCAAACCTCGCTGCTTCAGGCCGATCGCATGGGTGTTCCCATCGCTCAGGTCTTGCGCGAGCAAGCCACCCAACTTCGTTTGGGCCGAAAAGATCGGGCTCGTGAGCAAGCCCAAAAGGTATCGGTCAAGGTTTTGATGCCGCTGCTTTTTTGTTTGCTACCGGCCATGATGATCGTGGTTCTTGGGCCGGCAATGGTTCGACTAGTCATCGGCCTGGCTCAGGTTGGGCACTAGTCGGATGTCTCTGACGATTGCGTTGCTAGGGTTTTTGGCCCTGAGTCTGCCACTGGCGCTGATTGATTTGCGTGAGCGGCGCCTGCCAGATCGACTTGTGCTGCCGGCGTATCCATCGCTGGTTTTGCTGTTGTTGGCCGCTGCAATAGAGGAAGGTGCGTGGCCGAGGCTTCTTGATGCGCTGGTTTGCTCGGGCGCGCTTTTTGGTGGGTACCTGGCGCTGCGCCTCATGAATCCAACCGGTTTGGGTGGGGGAGACGTGAAGTTGGCCGCCCCGATAGGGCTGTTGCTCGGTTGGTTTGGCTGGCCATCGCTTTGGGTGGCAACTGCGGTGACATTCATTGCAGCGGCCGGGTTTGGGGCTGGGCTACTGCTTACGCAAAAGGTTTTGGCACGGCCGACACTCAGCAAGACGATTGCCTTTGGGCCGTTTATGTTGGGTGGGGCTTGGGCTGTGGTTTTGCCGGCGCTGGTGTTTCGGCTGAGCTAGGCCTGCCGTTTTTTGCCCCTGTCGAGACGTCTAGTCTTCGCCGATGTCTTCGTTCCAAAACGCTGGGTTGGCCTCGATGAAGTCGCCCATCAGTTTGATGAGATCCGGGTTGTTCAGCACGTGCAACTCGGCGCCGTGTTCGGCGACCCAGTCTTGGCCGCCCATGAAGTTCTTGTCGTCACCCACGATTACCCGGCCGATGCCAAACTGGCGAATCAGGCCCGAGCAATACCAGCAGGGTGAAAGGCTGGTGGCCAGGGTCACCTTGCGGTAGCTGCGTTGGCGACCGGCGTTTCTAAAAGCGCTGGTTTCGCCGTGCATCGAGGCATCGCCTTCTTGCACCCGCAGGTTGTGGCCGCTGCCAAGCAGGCGACCTTCCTCGTCAAACAGGGCGGCCCCGATCGGGATTCCTCCCTCGGCGAGGCCGAGATGGGCCTCGGCAATGGCTACTTCAAGTTTTTCTTCATCGGTTGCGAAGATTTGTCCAACTTTGAATTCCATTGCCGAGGCCTCTCGATTACCTAGTTAATTATTTCTTTTCGGTGGTCTTTAGGACCTTGGCAAGAACGAAGTACAAAGCGCCGGCTAGAACGAAGCCAACGATTGCGGTTGCATCGCCACCTACAACAACCTTGAAGTTGTCCGGGGTCATGAAGAAGTTATCGGCAAATGCGCCCGATACTGCCCCTGGTGCCACATAGGTTGGGTACTGGTTCGAGAAGAAATAAATCGAAACCGCGGTTGCAACCACGAAGGCGATTGGGCCGGCGAGGTTCTCTTTGATGGTTGAGGCAACTTCGCCGAGGTCTTGACCCTTGCGCATTAGCTTGTCAACCAAAATGATTGCGACCCACGGGGCAACCCAGTAAGAAACAACGAGCAGGAAGCCCTCGAAGGTCTTTACGTTGTTGACTGCGATGAAGGCGGTGATTCCACCGATAACACCGGCCAGTGCAACCATGATTGCGCGACGAGCCTTGAAGCCCAACTTGAAGCCCATTGCCAAGAACGACATTGCACCCGAGTAGACGTTCAGAACGTTAGCCGAGATTGAACCCACTGCGATTGCAAGCAGGGTCAGGCTGGCTAGGAACTGGTTGCCGAACAGGCCAACGAAGTCGGCGGTTACGTTCTTGTCGTTGCCGATAAGCGAGAAGGCAACTACACCGACGCTCATTAGCAAGCTGGTGCTCAAGAAGTTTCCTAGACCGGCTGCCAGACCAAGCTGCTTTGAGCTTGAGTTAGCAGGCAGGTAGCGGGTGTAGTCCGAAGCGAACGGCGTCCAGCCAGCGGTGTAACCGTAGGCTGCGCCGGCGGCCAAGGTGAAGCCACCGATGTTGAAGTTGCCGAACGGTGCGTCATAGTGACCCTGTGGCAGAACCACGAAGGTTACGATTACCCAGATGACAAGCAAACCGTAGAAAGCGTAGCGCTCCCAGATTTGAATCAGGTTGTGACCGATAAGCGCGATCACGATCTGAGCCGCGATAACGACTATCAGGTCGATGACGATGTCAAGACCGGTCAGCGCCTTGAGTGCAAGAGCACCCGAGACGGTGTTAACCGCGAACCAACCGATGCCGGCAACCAAGGTTGACAGACCAGCCGGAATCAGGTTTCCGAGCTTTCCAAAAGCCGAGCGGCCAAGCACCATTTGTGGCAGACCAGACTTTGGCCCGAAGGTGCTGAAGTAGCCGTGGGTTAGGGCTGCCGCGGCGTTTCCGACGACCACGGCAAGAATTGCTTGCCACAGGCTTAGGCCGAAGAAAAGCACGCCGAGGGCGCCGACGAATACGGTTGCGAACTCTAGGTTCGGGGACGACCAAACAGTGAATAAGTGCCACGGTTTGCCGTGACGTTCTGCCGCTGGAATTGGCAGTACGTCGTTGGTTTCGATTGCAGTTGCGGATGCCTTAGCAGAGCCTTGATTGGTTTGTGTCATCCTGAAACTCTATTGGAGCAAAAGTACTAAACCGGCGGTTTCTGACAATATGCTGTGAGTTTTTACACAATCGAAATGTAACCGCTTTCTCACCTTCGCCATGCCGATATGCCGACGCTCGACCACCTCTAATCACAGCGTTCCAGCAGTGGCTATCGTTAACGGTGAAATGACAACTTTCAATCAACCTCCAGCGACCACATTGAGTGGTGAAACCCTCACCCTTAGCCAGCTGGATGATCGGTTTTTCGAACCGCTTTGGGACATGGTCAATGAACCCGAGAACCGTCGCCTAACCGCAACCAAACAGGTTTTCAATCGGCCCGAGGTTTTGGCCTGGCTGCAAACGAGACCGCAGCAAATAGACCGCTGCGACTGGGCGATACTCGACACCGAATCACAAGAATTCCTTGGCGAGGTTGTCCTAAACGATTTGAGAGTCGAAAAAGCTCGCTCGATGAGCCTGCGAATTTGCCTCGCCAACCCGGCCATCTATGGGCAGGGAATCGGCACCGAGGCCATCCGAATGGTTGCCGCCTTCGGTTTCGAAACCCTAAAACTCGACAAAATAACCCTCGAGGTGCTGATCGATAACCCGCGCGCCAAAGCCGCCTACACCCGGGTTGGTTTTCAGGCCGGTCGCGAATTCAACGAGGGCAAACTGCGCCTGCTGAGAATGTCGCTGACCAAGGCAGATCTGGTGCGCGCCGAATGTCACCGATTGCTTGGCCGGCATCTAGACCCCGCCGTTTGGTCCTTCGACTTCGACTCGGGCAAGCGTCGCGCCGGCCTTTGCAACTACACCGAGCGCAGAATCACAATCTCGAAGTATCTGGTCGAACTTCATTCGATGGATGAGTCTTTGCAAGTCATGCTGCACGAAATCGGTCACGCCTTGGCTGGCAAACCCGCAGGGCACGGACCGGTTTGGAAATCCACCGCAGCGGCCATCGGCTATCGGGCCGAGCGTTTCAGCGGGCAACAAATCGCAGCAAACACCGCAGCGTTCATCGGGTCTTGCAAGGCCGGCCACCAGCACTTTCGCTATCGCAAACCGACCCGCGAACTGTCCTGCGGCATTTGTGCCAAGGGCTTCGCCAAGTCCGCTCTGATTACCTGGCGACCACGAGCCTAGAAACCCAGCAGGCTCCAGATGAGCAGCATCGAAACCACGGCACCGGCAAAAAAGTTCAGCCAGATGAACTTGCGCCATCCATCGTTGGCTTTTTCGCATTCCGCATCGGTTATGTTCAAGAACGGCCAAACAATCACCAGGTAGGGCAGGGCCGCAACGCTGGCCAAGGCGCCTGGCCAACCAAGGAACGAAACCAAAAGCCCGGCCAGCAGGTAGCAAGCGAAGGCAAATCGGCTCGTGGCTCTTGCCCCAATGGCGGTGGCGATGGATGAAATGCCACCCTCGCGGTCGGCCTTCACGTCTTGCACCGCTCCGAAGGCGTGCGAAGCCACGCCCCAGAGGGTGAAGGCCGCGATTAGCGTTAGGTTGAAGCCGCTCGCCAGGTTTGCCCCGGCTGCCGAAAGCCCAACGATCATTGGGCCAACGAAGTGACTGGCGGAGGTCACGGAATCTAGGAAGGGACGCTCTTTGAAGCGCAGCCCCGGAGCGCTATAAGCAACCACGGTGAAAACGAATAGGGTCAGCCAAAGCGAGGTGGCTAATGTTGACACCGCAAAAAGGTATGCCAGAAATGGAATACAAAGCAGCACCGAGCTCCAAAGCGTGAGCTTGTGCCAGCGTCTGCCAAGAAGCGCTCCTTCGATTCCGCCCTTGCGTGGGTTTCTCAGGTCGCTCTCGTAATCGAAAACGTCATTGATTCCGTACATCAAAAGGTTGTATGGAATCAAAAAGAACAGGGTGCCGATTATGAGCACCGCGTCGACCCGGCCGGTTACTACGAAGTAGGCGGTGCCAAAGGGGTATGCGGTGTTGATCCAAGAGACCGGCCGCGAAGACCAAAAGAGCTGTTTTAGGGCTTCCATCTATTTCTGTTCCCGTCTCGTCTTTTTATCGGTTCGTTTGCCAAGCACCCACCACACCGAGGGAACCACCAAAACCGCCGTCACCGTATAGGCGAAGTCTTCAATCGGCGCAATGCCAATCAAAAGCCCTGAAATTTTGTCGTTGTCGTAGGCCACAATCTTGTAAAAAATGATCGCGTTGTCGAAAATCGCGGTGAGCAAAAGCATCGGCAAGAGCGTCAACAGATAGAGCCGCCAGCGCTTGCGAGCAATCTGCACCAGAAATCCAACCACGGCGATTGACATGAAAATCAGGTTGAGCACCAGGTAGGTCATGAGCGCGGGCCGCTTTTTCGCTTCAGGGTCAATCGGGTCATCGCAACAAAGACTTCAAGCGTTGTGTAGCAGAGCACGGTAAGAAACAAAACCTCTTCCACCGGCACCTCTGGGGCGACCACCAAACCGCTCAGGAATGGTGAGTGCCCACGAAAGAAGATGCCAAGCCCAATGCCGGCTAGATCCCAAACCAAGAAGTAGCCAACACCAACACCAACCGCAATCGCGGCCCTTCGCCAATTAGGAAAGAAGGCCAGGCGATAGCGAAAGTCGAACGAGAGCAAACCGGCGAGCGAAAAAACCAACGCCAGCAGGTAACCCCAATTCGTCAGGCCTGGCATCAGGCGTTTAGGCCCTTCCAGCCACTAGCCGGCAAAGGCTGAAGTTCGTGTTCAATCGGCCCGGTGCTGCGGTCGTCGACCAGTCGCTTATAGACCAACTCGGCACCGATCAGGCACATTGGTAGCCCGATTCCAGGAATGGTGTGGTGACCCGCGTAATAGAGGCCCTTGACCTTTTTTGAGTAGTTGGATGGTCTGAAGAATGCGCTCTGCTTTAGGGTGTGAGCCATTCCAAGTGCGGTGCCCGACCAAGCGTTCAACTCTTCAACAAAGTTCTGTGGGCCCATGGTGCGACGCACCACGATGCGCTCTGCCAGGTCTGGAATCTTGCACCAGTCAGCGATTTGCTCGATGATGCGGTCGGCTTCGGCTTCGAAGCCTGGGTCGCCGGCGCGGTCAATTCCACCGCGACCGATGGATGGGTCGGCAGCCGCCGGAACCAAGACGAAGAGGTTTTCGTAGCCGTCCGGGGCAACGCTCGGGTCGGTTTTGGATGGCGCGCAAATGTACAGCGAGGCAGGGTTTGGAACCTTGCGCTTGCCATCGGCTTTGTGGAATACCTCGCTGAAGTTGGCGTTCCAGTCATCCGAGTACAACAGGGTGTGGTGCTCAAGCTCTGGAATGCGCCCCTTGACGCCCAGGTACAAGAGAAGTGCCGAGGGCCCAGGAATCTTGTTCTTCCACCATTTTTCAGGAAGCGTCTGTTCCTCAGGCTTCAAAAGTTTGGTTTCAACGTGGTGTAGGTCGGCCGTGGCAACCACAGCGTCTGCCTCAAAGAAAACCTCGCCCACCCAAACACCGGTTGCGCGGCCATCTTTGGTTTCAATCTTGGTGACCGGTGAGTTGGTGTGAACCACAACCCCATGCGCTTTGGCGATTCGTTCGATTGCTTCGATTACGGTGTAGAGCCCGCCCTGAGGGTAAAAGACGCCAACGTTCATGTCGATGTGGGTCATCAGGTGGTACATGCTCGGGGTGTCGAATGGAGAAGCCCCCAAGAAGACGGCCGGGAAATCCAAAATCTTGCGAAGTCGCATGTCTTTGACGTGCTGACCGGCGAACTTATCGAGCGAGGTCAAGAGGTGCTTTATGAATAGACCCGCCTTCGACATCACGTCTGGGTGCAGAAAGCCCTTGTAGCCCTGAAAGTTGGTGTACAAAAAGTGCTTGGTTGCCAGATTGTAGGTGTCTTCAGCAGAATCCAAATAGGACTGCAGGCGATCTGCCGAGCCCGGCTCTAGCCGCTCAAAAAGCGCTTTGTTGTCGGCGAGGTTATCGCGAATCAACAGGGTCTCTTCGAAACCCTCGTTGCGGGTTTGATAGGCCGGGTCTAGGCGAATCAGGTCGAGTTCGGCGGCCGCAGTTGTTCCCATTAGCTTGAAGAACTGATCGAAAGCGTCTGGCATCAAATACCAAGATGGACCCATGTCGAACTTGAAACCGTCTTTTTCCCAGATGTAGGCGCGGCCACCCACCTTTTCGCGGGCCTCAACCAGGGTCACCTTCATGCCGGCCTTGGCAAGCAGGGCGGCTGATGCCAAACCGGCAATGCCACCGCCGACTACGACCGCGGTTTTTTGTTCGGTCACTTTTTCGCCTGAAACTTTTTCACTCAATTTGGTAGCACTCCAATTAGGGCCTTCAGAAGAATCCAGAACTTGACTGGATTTGGAACACGGATTCGAGTTTCAATCAGCTCAACCGCCGGGGTCTTGGCGATTCTCTGATTTAGCTCTTCAAATAATAGGTGTGCGGCCGAAACCGCACGGCTTGATGATCTTGGAAGCAGTGGCAGGCTTGCCGCCGAAACGGCAAGGTCGGCCTGAATATCTGCAACCAACCGAGCTTTGTCTTGCTCGGTGAAACTTGCCGCGGCCACCCCTGGAAAATAACTGCGCCCGAGCGCTTTAAAGTCCGCGGCTAAGTCGCGCAAAAAGTTAACCTTTTGAAACGCCGAACCCAGAGCCCTGGCCCCAAGAATCAGCTTCTCGGTTTCGGCTTCGGAGTAGCTGCGCTCGAGCATGAAAGCCCTGAGGCACATCAGGCCAACCACCTCGGCCGAACCGTAAACGTACTCGTCAAAACCGGCCTGGTCATACTCCTGCTCGGTCAGGTCAAGCCGCATGGAATGAAAGAAGGGCCGAATGATCTCTTCGCCAAAACCAGTCAATCTAGCCGTGTAGGCAAATGCGTGAACCACGAGGTTGGTGCTGAAGCCAGCCTTCAGGGCGCGATAGGTTTCGACCTCAAGTTCGGTCAGTGCGCTCGCCGGGTCGACGGTGCCCCCGGCTGCAACCGCCTCGGCAGCCGCCCCATCGACAATCTCATCGGCCACTCGCACCAGAGCGTAAATGTTTTCGACGTGCTGTCGAATATTTGGGCCAAGCAGCTTGGCCGCCAAACCGAACGAGGTCGAGTAAGAGGCAATTACCTCGCTCGAGGCCCGCTCGGCCGCGAGCGTATAAAGGGCCAGCCCAGTGGGATTTTTTGTGGTGTCTTGATTGGTCACGATTTAAGGCTACAACCAGTCTCGACGGCGAAAGCTAACGTAGAGCAAACCGGAAATCACCAAGATTGCACCGGTGGAAACCCAAAAACCCCAGCCCTGACTGAACCCGGGGTAGGGAACATTTTGCCCGTAAAACCCGGTAATCGCGGTCGGCACCGCAATGATTGCGGCCCAACTGGTCACCTTCTTCATTACCAGATTCATGCGATTGCCCTGGATTGTCAGATTTGTCTCTAGCAAGGTGGTGACCAAATCGCGCAACGAGTCAGTCCAATCTGCCACTCGCATCACGTGGTCATAAATGTCTTGGTAATAGGCGTACATGCCGTTGCCAAGAACCTGGGTGTCTCGTTTGATGATTGGGTTCAACACCTCGCGCATTGGAACGGCCACTCGGCGCAGAGTGACCAATGCCTTGCGCAGGTTATAGGAACGACGCTGAATAACGGTGTCTTTGCGCTCACCATCGAACATCAAATCCTCTAGCTCTTCAACCTCGTCATCGAGCTTTTGAATGACATCGAAGTATCCATCGACAATCACGTCAAGCAAGCCCCAAAGCAAAAAGGCCACACCGTGTTCGGCCAGAACCACCGATTCGTCCCAGCGTTTGGTGACCGCGGTGATGTCAAAACTTTCGTCTCGGCGCACGGTAATGATTCCGTGATCGGTCACGAAAACCGAAAGCTCGGCGGTGCTCAACTGATCGGTTTCGGTGTCAAACATCGCGTGATACGCGTTGATGAACAGGTGGGTGTCATAGTGTTCGAGTTTTGGCCTTTGCCGACCCGAAAAGGCATCGTTCACGGCTAGCTCGTGCAGATCTAACTCGAACCCCAACTCTTGAAGGTCGGCTTCGCTCGGATTGACCAAATCTAACCAGAAAGCGAGCGAATGTTCATGCTTCATTTCCGAGACCCCCGAGAGCTCCAAAGTCTCATCGGTGAGCAATCCACTGCGATATATTCTGCTTCTCTGCACGCCTTTATCCTAGGTGCTTGAGGGTTTTTAGGCGGCTTCGAGGTTTAGACTTGAAGGCATGTCTAGCAACATGAAACCACGCAGCCACGCCGTCACTGACGGCATCGAACGCACCGCGGCCCGAGGCATGCTTCGCGCTGTCGGAATGGGTGACGAAGACTGGGTCAAACCCCAGATCGGTGTCGCAAGTTCTTGGAACGAGGTGACCCCCTGCAACCTGTCGCTCGACCGTCTGGCCGATGCGGCCAAGCAGGGCGTTCACGCCGCCAAGGGTTACCCGCTCGAGTTTGGAACCATCTCGGTTTCGGACGGCATTTCGATGGGCCACGAGGGCATGCACTTTTCCTTGGTTTCGCGCGAGGTAATCGCCGACTCGGTTGAGACCGTGATGCAGGCCGAACGCCTGGATGGCTCGGTTTTGCTTGCCGGCTGCGATAAGTCGCTTCCTGGCATGTTGATGGCGGCTGCCCGCCTCGACCTGGCATCAGTATTTTTGTATGCCGGAACCATCGCCCCAGGCTGGGTGAAGCTAACCGATGGAACCGAAAAAGAAGTGACCATCATCGACGCCTTCGAAGCCGTTGGTGCTTGCAAGGCCGGCAAGATGTCGCTCGAAGACCTCGACCGCATTGAGCGCGCAATCTGTCCAGGTGAAGGTAGATCGGAAGAGCACACGTCTGAACTCCAG
>CAZLWT010000014.1:0-13463 GCA_964563325.1 uncultured Rhodoluna sp.
GTGTGCCCCGGAAACCGGCAGTTGCGCTTCGATAGTTATGAAGTCTTGGCTTTTTTGCAGTACCGCAAACGGGCCTAGTGGTTTTCCGTCGTCAAAGTCGTGGCCACCCTGCGAGATTGAAACGCTGATTCCAGAGCGAGTGACTCGCTGTGCCAAAACGTCTGGGGTGACAACTCCGTCTAGCGCCGCGGCGCTTTGCAAGACGCTTTTTAGTTCGCTGATCTGTGCATCTTTCATAACCGGTTCGATGAACAGTGCAATGATTGCCACCACGGATACGCCAGCCAGAGCCACGGCAATTAGTGCGGTGGCCATCACGCGATAACGCAGCGATTTGATGTTCATGATTCGATTATCAGCTTTTCGGTTCAGTTGGTTTTTGCCGATTCGGCACCCTTGATTATGTAGCCAACGCTGCGCTTGGTGGAAATCAGATCTCCGACCCCGGCTCTGTCGAGCTTTTTGCGCAACGAGCTAACGTGCACCTCAACCAGGTTTGGATCGAAGGCGTCGTAGCCCCAAACCTGAGTCAACAGGTAATCCTTGGAAAGCACTCGGCCTTTGGCCCGCATCAGTTCGGCCAGAATGCGAAACTCGGTGGCTGTCAGGGGCACCTCTTCGCCATTGAAGGTGGCGGTCACGGTGTCTTCGTTAATGGTCAAGCCATCGACCACGATCGGCGCGGTGGTCACTCCGGTGCGGCGAAGCACCGATCTGATGCGCAATAAAAGCTCACCCATCAGGATTGGCTTGGTGACGTAGTCGTCGGCGCCAAGGTCTAGCCCCTTAACCTTGTCTTCGACAGCATCTCGTGCGGTCATAAAAATTACGGGAACGCCAGTTGCTTCAATGGCCCTTCGACCAACCTCGAAACCTCCAAGCCCAGGAAGCATTAGGTCGAGCAAAACCAAATCGGGCTTGGTCGTGAGAATCGCCTCAAGGGCTGTGTTGCCGTTGTGTTCCACCCGGGTCATATATCCGGCGGCACGAAGGGCAACCGAAATCTCGGTTGCTAGACCAACCTCATCGTCAACGATGAGAATGCGTGACTTCTCTGCTGTTGCGTTCATAAACCTATTAGATGGGAAAAGCCTGAGAGTCACCTGAAAGAGAACGGGCGCTTTCGCGTCCGTCCTCGTCGGCCCGGGTCTCTCGCCTAGGCTTCATGAATGGAACTTGAGCGGCAGATTTTCAAGGCGGTAAGCGAGTATTACGCCGATGAGGTGCAGATTCTGGGAACTTGGGCCGCCGGACCAAACGCCATCTGGCTGGTCTATCGCCGCACCATCGACGAAAGCGTCAAGCCTTGGCTCACCGTCGGGCGTCGCTTCGAGTTCACTGAGCGCATGGCCGACGGCACAATCGAGGGTTATGCCAGAGACATCGCCCTGGACTTAGTTGAGCCTGTCGGCTCGCCCATTTGGCAGAGTCGAAAAGACAAGTACGGCATAGTTTGGGTTGCATTGCCCCACGACCTACCCACCCCGACTCCACCCGAAGCAGTGATTCTCAAGGCAACTTCGGGTTCGTGAATCAGAAGGGGTCAGAATAGAGCCATGGGTCGTCGCAGAATCAACACGCAGGTTGGCCGCCAAGCCGTAGCCGAGCTCAAAGCCTTGGTCGCGGCCGGCGGAACGCTGCCAACGGCACAGGATGCCAACTTTGCCTGCGCGGTGCGGTTTTTGCTCGAGGAACTGGCATCCATCGCGCCTGGTAATTCGGTTGAGGTTCGCGTGCCACCGCTGGGTGCCACGCAGTGCATCGAGGGCCCGCGTCACACCCGTGGCACGCCGCCCAACGTCGTTGAAATGTCACCCGAGGTTTGGTTTGGTTTGGCAACCGGCGGTTTAGATTGGGCGGCCGCGGCAAGTGCCGGCAAGATTCATGCCAGCGGGGTTAGGGCCGACCTTGCCGAGGTGCTCTTGCAGTTGCGGGAATCGGTATCGGAAAAACAGGATTGAATTGAGACATGGCAAATAAACCAAAAGAAACTAATCAAGAAGTCAGCATCAGGCGCGCCCCCAAGTTCATTCCGTTTATGTCGGTCGGCGCCGGCCTGGGCGCTTTGCTCGGGCTGATCTTGGGCTTGACCATTCCGACAGACCAGCAAACCGGAAAGTCGCTGCTCGGTTTGCTCGTGGTCTTTTTGGCCGCAGTTGGTTTTGGTCTCGGAGTTTTGCTGGTTGTGATTTTGGATCGCATTTTTGTGGCTCGTTCCAAGACCGCCGAAGCCACTAAACTAGAGGGGTAAAGCCCCAATCTGGGCCGCGCAAAAGCCAAACTTTTTAGCTGCTACAGAAAAGGAAACCAGCCTTTGCTTCGTGGCGATGGACTTCTAAATCACGACCTGTTGCCTGACGAAAAAGGCCCGCAGGACGAATGCGGCGTCTTTGGGGTTTGGGCGCCGGGTGAAGAGGTAGCTAAGCTCACCTATTTCGGCCTTTATGCACTGCAGCACCGCGGGCAAGAATCCGCAGGAATCGCCACCTCAAACGGCAGCAAAATACTTGTTTATAAAGACATGGGTCTGGTTTCTCAGGTCTTCAGCGAAAGCGCACTCGAAAGCCTGGTTGGTCACATCGCGGTTGGTCACAACCGGTATTCGACCACCGGCGCAAGCTCATGGCGAAACGCCCAGCCGACCCTTGGTCGCACCTCGGCGGGCACGATTGCCCTCGCCCACAACGGCAACTTGACTAACACGGCAGACCTGCTCGACATGCTTGCCAAGCGCTACCCAGACAGCGGCGCCAACGAAATTACCGGCGGAAACACCACCGACACCGCGGTTTTGACGGCGCTGATGGCCGGCGACCTGGACCACACGCTAGAGGCCACGGCGCTAGAACTTTTGCCAAAGGTAAAAGGCGCGTTCTGCTTGGTGTTCATGGACGAACAAACTCTTTACGCCGCTCGCGACCCGCAGGGTGTTCGACCCCTCGTGCTCGGTCGCCTCGAGCGCGGCTGGGTGGTTGCCTCTGAAACCGCGGCGCTCGACATTGTCGGCGCTAGTTTCGTGCGAGAGGTCGAGCCGGGCGAGTTGATTGCCATCGACGAAGACGGCCTTAGGTCGACCCGATTTGCCGAGGTCAAGCGCGCCGGTTGCGTTTTTGAATACGTTTATCTCGCCAGACCAGACACCTCGATTAACGGCAAAAACGTTTATGACGCAAGAGCCGAAATGGGCCGCCAACTGGCTCGCGAATCCCCAGTTGAAGCCGACCTGGTGATTCCAACCCCGGAATCTGGAACCCCAGCGGCAATCGGTTTCTCGCAAGAATCTGGCATTCCCTTCGGGCACGGCCTAGTAAAAAATGCCTATGTTGGCCGCACCTTCATTCAGCCTTCGCAGACCATTCGCCAGCGCGGCATCAGGCTAAAACTGAACCCGCTAAAAGAGGTTATTCGGGGCAAGCGCATCATCGTCGTTGACGATTCAATCGTGCGTGGCAACACCCAGCGCGCCCTAGTGCAAATGCTGCGCGAGGCCGGTGCCGCCGAAATCCACATTCGCATCTCGAGCCCACCAATCACCTGGCCTTGTTTTTACGGCATCGACTTTGCCACCCGCGCCGAGTTGATTGCCACCGGCCTAGGCGTTGACGAGGTTCGCCAATCAATCAACGCCGACAGCCTGGGTTACTTGACCAAAGACGGCATGATTGCCTCGACCGGTCAAAAAGAGAGCGAACTTTGCACCGCTTGCTTCACCGGCAAGTACCCAATCGAGCTTCCGACCGCCGACCGCTTGGGCAAGAACTTGCTTGAACGACCGGTTGCCGCTTGCGAGCCTGGCCCAGACAGCGACCTGAACCTCTTGGTGGTTCGCGCCCAAGAGGAGACCCTGAATGACTGACGCCTACGCAGCCTCGGGGGTTGACACCGAAGCCGGTGACTTGGCGGTAAGCCTAATGAAGCGCGCGGTGAGCGCAACTCATAACGACCTAGTGGTGGGTGGCCTAGGTGGCTTCGCCGGCATGATGGATGTTTCGTTTCTCAAATCCTTCGATCGCCCACTGCTGGCCACCTCGACCGACGGCGTCGGCACCAAGGTTGCCATCGCACAAGCTATTGACAAGCACGACACCATCGGCCAAGACTTGGTAGGAATGGTGGTCGACGACATTGTTGTGGTTGGCGCCAAGAGTTTGTTCATGACCGATTACATTGCCTGTGGCAAGGTGGTGCCAACGCGCATCGCCGACATCGTCGCCGGCATCGCAAACGCCTGTGCCGCGGTTGGAGTTGCTCTGCTCGGTGGCGAAACCGCCGAACACCCGGGGCTGCTAGGCCCCGATGAATACGATGTTGCGGGTGCCGCAGTTGGTGCCGTCGAGGCTTCCAAGTTGCTTTCCGCCGATCGAGTTCAGGTTGGCGACGTTGTGCTCGGGCTTGAGGCCTCGGGCTTTCACTCCAACGGTTATTCGTTGGTGCGCAAGATTGTTGCCGATAGCAAGCTTGATTACCGCCAGTCGGTTGCCGAGTTTGGTTCGCAGTCACTGGGCGAGGCTTTGCTCACTCCAACCAGGCTTTACACCGCGGTTTTGAACGACCTGCTCGAATCCCCACTCGGTGATTTGGTTAGCGCAATGTCGCACATCACCGGGGGTGGCATCGCGGCCAACCTATCCAGAGTCTTGCCCAAGGGTGTTTCGCTCGATGTTGAGCGCGCCAGCTGGTCACCGAGCGATCTGTTTCGTGTGGTTGCCACTTGGGGTGGCTATGACTTGAAGCAACTCGAGGGCACCTGGAATCTTGGCCTCGGTTTTGCCGTGATCGTGCGCGGTCGGGCCGCCGCCGAAATCAGTGAGTTTTTGAATGCCGCCGGAATGAAAACCTGGCAGCTCGGAATCATCGAGTCAACACCCTGCGACACAGAACTGCCGGGATACGTCAGCGAAGCCAAAGGGGTTCGCGGCGGTGCCGTGCGCCTGGTTGGAAATTACGCCGGCTAATCGGTTCTAGGCAGCGAGTAATAAGCTCGCTAGACCGAAACGGTGTCGCCCATAACCAGCGGGGCGTCTTTTAGCTGCTCCCATTCGGCATCGGTATAGATGCGCGAGCGAATCAGAAACCTTAGCCCCTCTGGGGTTTCCAACGAAAAACCACCACCGCGGCCAGGCACGGCGTCGATGGTCAAATGAGTGTGCTGCCAGTATTCAAACTGTTCCAGCGACATCCATACCCGTATCGGCGCGGCGATTCCATCAATCAGCAACTCACCGATTAGCACGTCGGAAGAACCGACTCGAAACTCCCCAACTGGGTAGCACATCGGCGATGATCCATCGCAGCAACCGCCAGATTGGTGAAACATTAGTGGCCCGTGCTGGGCGGTTAGTTTGCGCAGCAGGTCGGCCGCCACCGGGGTTACATCCACACGATTTGGAATGCTCATATTCAAAACTTACTCCTTGATTAGCCAAAAGTGGGAGCCGACTTTTTCAGTCGACTCCCACCCTTAGAGTTCACAAACATCTCGGTTTAGAAGAAACCGAGCTTGCTCTCTGAATAGCTGATCAGCAGGTTCTTGGTCTGCTGGTAGTGGTCGAGCATCATCTTGTGGTTCTCGCGACCGATGCCCGATGACTTGTAGCCACCGAAGGCGGCGTGGGCTGGGTAGGCGTGGTAGCAGTTGGTCCAAACGCGACCGGCCTGAATCTCGCGGCCGGCACGGTAGGCGGTGTTCATCTTGCGAGTCCAGACGCCAGAGCCAAGTCCATAGAGGGTGTCGTTGGCAATCTCCATGGCCTCATCGAAGCCATCGAACTTGGCCACCGAAAGGACCGGGCCAAAGATTTCCTCCTGGAAGATGCGCATCTTGTTGGTGCCCTCGAAGATGGTTGGTTCGATGTAGAAGCCGCCGCTCAGGTCACCGCCTAGGTCTACCCGGTTGCCACCCATTAGCAACTTGGCACCTTCTTGCTTGCCGATTTCGATGTAGCTCAGAATCTTCTCGAGCTGGTCATTCGAAGCCTGCGCGCCCAACATGGTTGCGGTGTCAAGCGGGTTGCCCTGGATGATGGCCTTGGTGCGAACCATGGCGTCGGCCAGGAACTTGTCGTAAATCGGTGCATCAATCAATGCGCGCGATGGACAGGTGCAAACCTCACCCTGGTTGAGGGCAAACATGTTGAAGCCCTCGATGCACTTGTCATAGAAGGCGTCGTCTTCATCGGCGATGTCTCTAAAGAAGATGTTCGGTGACTTGCCACCGAGCTCCAAGGTCACCGGAATGATGTTCTCAGATGCGTACTGCATGATGAGGCGACCGGTTGTGGTTTCACCGGTGAAGGCAACCTTCGAAACTCGGCGCGACTGAGCCAGCGGCTTTCCGGCTTCGACACCGAAACCGTTGACGATGTTTAGCACACCGGCAGGCAGCAAGTCCTTGATCAGGTCCATCCAGAAGTGGATTGAAACCGGGGTTTGCTCGGCCGGCTTTAGAACGATGGTGTTTCCGGCAGCCAAGGCCGGTGCAATCTTCCACGTAGCCATAAGGATCGGGAAGTTCCAAGGGATGATTTGGGCGACAACACCTAGTGGCTCGTGAAAGTGGTAGGCCACGGTGTCTTGGTCGAGCTCGCCGATCGAGCCCTCTTGAGCGCGGATGGCGCCGGCAAAGTAGCGGAAGTGGTCGATAGCAAGTGGAATATCGGCCGCCAAGGTCTCGCGCACCGGCTTACCGTTTTCCCAGGTTTCGGCAACAGCGAGTGCTTCGAGATTGGCTTCCATGCGGTCGGCAATCTTGTTGAGAATGATTGCGCGCTCGGTGACCGAGGTCTTGCCCCAGGTTTTGAAGGCTAGGTGGGCGGCGTCTAGCGCCTTTTCAACATCGGCCGCGTTGCCGCGAGCAACCTCGCAAAAGACTCGACCGGTGATTGGGGTGACGTTCTCGAAATACTGACCCGAAGCCGGTGCAACATATTGCCCGCCAATCCAGTGGTCATAACGTGGCTTGTAATCTGCCACGCTTCCGGCTTGCCCAGGTGCTGCATAAACTGACATCGCTTATTCCTCTCAGCGGCCGGCACCCTTGCCGACCTTCACATTCTGCAGACTACGCCCGAGGCGGTGAAGGTTCGATAACGGAATGCCCCGACTGTCCGTAAGCAACACCAACGGCTAGTTTGTACCTATCCAAATGGACAGTCAGACAGGTATTATTCAACTATGGATAGCGATGTTCGTGCAGATGTAGGTTTGGGGCGCCGCTCGCCGACGGCGCGCACTCGAGTGGTGGTTGCCGACCGCAACGTAATCACCCGGGTTGGAATCCGCTCGATTCTTGAGCGCAACGCTGGAATGGCGGTGGTTGCCGAAGCTACCAGTTATGAGGCGGCCCTAGATGCCGTTGATGAGCATGGTCCAGATGTCTTGATTATCGACCTGGACCTTGGCGATGACACCACTCGCGGGCTAAAGCTCTGTGAAGAAATCACCGATCGCTTTCCCGCGACCAAGATTCTGGTGCTGGCCAATACCCTAAGCGAAATGATTGTGATCGAGGCTTTGCGGCGCGGAGCCAACGGCTACCTGTGCAAAGACGATGTTAAGGCCGACGAACTTGGCAAGGGGGTGCGCGCCGTTCAAGAGGGTGACACCGTGCTTGGCCGAGGCGTTGGTTCGCTGATTGCCCACGGTCTAGGTTCAACCAGGGGTGCCTCAGAGCGCTTAACTACTCGAGAGATCGAGGTGATCAAGGCGGTTGGTCAGGGGTTAAGCAATAAGCAAATCGCCCATGCGCTCTTCATTAGCGAAAGCACCGTGAAATTTCACCTGCAAAACACTTCAAAGAAACTTAACGCCAAGCGCCGGGCAGAAATAGTGCACAAGGCGACGGCCGCCGGTTTGATTTAGGACTTGTCGGCGGGCTTTTCTGGCTCGGCCGCAGGAACTTCGTCTTCGGTTTCTTCAACCTCAGGGTCGTTTTCGGCTTCTTCACCGTAAAGATCGGCCCACTTGTCTTCATAGTCCGGCTCGCCAGACTCAGACTTGTGCCCAAGCTCACGCTCTAGGGCGTTGTAGTCGGTGGAAGGACTAAAGTACTTAAGCTCTCGCGCCACTTTCGTGTGCTTAGCCTTTTGACGGCCACGCCCCATGGCGAGACCCCCTCTGTTTATTGGGCCAAACCGCATTGGGTTCGGCAAACGATTCGAATAACCCGGAAACCTTTGGCTATTTTAGCAGGGTTGAAGCAAAAAGCACGCCCAGCACAACCGCAAGTGGTGGAAAAAGCAGGTTGCCAAGCAGGTTTAGCACGCCTTTTAGCCGCTCATCGGCTTGAAAGAAGCCACCGGTTTGTGCGGCCCAGGTGCTAAAAGTTGAAAGACCGCCGGCCAGACCCATGGTCAAAAACACGGTGATTAGGCTCTGCTGACCGGTATTGGCGTTAAAAAGCAACGCGAAACCGGCGATGAAAGACGCCAAAACGTTGGCCAGCACGATGCCGTAGGGCAAAAAACCGTCCCAGCGCGAAAGAAACAGGCGCAAAACCGAACCCAGCCCGCCCAAACCGGCAACCGCAAGCAGCGCCAAAACTCCTTGAGAACTCAGTTGCATTTAGTCCTCCAGTTTTCTTTTTTGGGTGGACAGGAAGCCGAAGCGCAAACCGGCCCAATAGGCCACGATGCCAGCGCCAAACATGCTGACCACCAAAACCGTGCTGCCGAAAATGGACCCGAGATTAACCGCGTACCAAAGGGCAACGCCGCTCATGGTCGTGAAACCACCGGCCAAGCCGATGCTCCAAAACGCCCGAGCGTTATCCGAGTGAAATCGGTTGTCGCCGTTAAACCAGCCGAGAGCCGCCGCCCCCAGCAGATTGACCACGTAAAGGGTCAGCAGGGTGTTTGAGATCGCGGTGTCGGCGGCAAAGCGACCGAGCGTTCCAATGGCGCCACCGGCAAAGGTGAGGCTTATCGTGGTGGGGTTAAGTTTCAAGCGCTGCCTAAACCTCGTAGTGGATGTCTTCTGGCTTCACGGTCTGCACCACGTTGGCGCCGGGCTTGTGGGTGCGGCGCAGTGGGCGCACGTTGCCACGTCTTGCGTCACCCGGCAGTGGGCGGCGGCTGAAAAGATCCACTTTGAGGGCCGACTCCAGCTTCCAAGGAACCAAAGTCACCATTACGCCACGCACATACATTAGGCGCTTGCGCAGCCGGTTTGAGCGGTGGTTGTGGAAGAAGTGTTCCCACCAGGCTCCGACCACGAACTTTGGCAGGTAAACCGCGATGCGCTCTGATCCGTTGCGATCGCGGTGATCTTCAAGGTACTTGATTAGTGGCTCTGAGAACTCTCGGTATGGAGACTCGATGATCTTGAGCGGAACCTCCATGCCGTATTTCTTCCACTCGCGGGCAAAGGCCTTGGCGCGCTCGGGGTCAACCGCAATGTGCACGGCATCGAGCTCGGTGTGGCGGCTCGAAAGGGCATAGTCAAGGGCCTTGAGCTGTGGCTTGTTTAGCTGATCCATCAAAACCACCGCGTAGTCCCCGGTTGAACCAAACTTGGTGTCGGCGTCGAGGGCAATTTCACGTTTCACGGCCTTGTAGTACTTGCCGGTGTTGAACATGATCCAGTACAGAATCGGCATGATGACAAACACCATCCAAGCGCCGTGGGTGAACTTGGTGATGGTTACGATGATCAAAACGCTGCCGGTTAGAAAAGCCCCGAGCCCATTGATGGCAAGACCCGATCGGGCGGCCCGAGGTGTGATGCTGCCCTTGGCAAGACCACGACGCCAGTGCCGCAGCATTCCAATCTGGCCAATGGTGAACGAGGTGAAGACGCCGAGGATGTAAAGCTGAATCAACCGAGTCACATTTGCGTCAAAAATCAGCAACATTCCAAGGGCCACCAGGGTCAGCGAAAGCATTCCGTTGGAATAAACCAAACGGTCGCCTCTGGTCAAAAGTGCCTTTGGTGCAAAGCCGTCCTTGGCAAGCACCGAGGTCAAAAGCGGGAAGCCGTTGAACGCGGTGTTGGCTGCCAAAAGCAAAACCAGTGCGGTTCCGGCCTGAATCACATAAAACAGGATCGAGTTGGCGCCAAACACAGCCGAACCGATTTGGGCCATGACGCTCAACTGCGGTGCCGTCGCACACTCAACCCATCCCCTTAGATCACAGGGGTGTTCGGAATAGTGCACGTTCGATAGCAGCGCCAGGCTGACAATGCCGACGAACATGGTGACGGCGGTGATGCCCATCAGAACCATGGTGATCTGCGCGTTCTTGATCTTCGGTGCACGGAAGGCTGGAACACCGTTGGCGATTGCTTCGATACCGGTTAGCGCGGCCGAACCAGATGCAAAGGCACGTAGCAAGAGCAAAATAACGGCCGCCTGAAAAGGCCCACCAACGCTAAAGGCGTGGGCGGCGTCACTGTTTTCAACCGCAACCTGATAACCGGCCGATGGGGCAACCAGGGCGGCGCCACTGATTAGCTTGAAAACGCCGGTGCCAATCATCAACAGAACCGACCCGATGAACAGGTAGGTGGGAATGGCAAAAGCGGTGCCGGATTCGCGCACTCCGCGAAGGTTTACCGCGCAGAGAGCAATCAAAAAGCCAACGGCGATCCCCACTCGGTAGGGAGCTAACTGCGGGAAGGCCGAAATGACGTTGTCGGTGCCCGATGGAATCGAAACCGCCACTGTCATCACGTAGTCAAGTAGCAGGGCCGAGGCAACAATGAGGGCGGCGCGGTCACCGATGTTCTTTTTGGCAACCTCATAGTCGCCACCGCCGGATGGGTAAGCCTCGATAATTCTGCGATAACTCAAGACGATAACGGTGAGTAAAAGCACAACCACGGCGGCAATTCCAGGGGCAAAAGCCAAGAAGCTGACACCACCGAGGGTCAAGATCATCAACAGTTCTTGCGGGCCGTAGGCAACCGAAGAAAGCGGGTCACTCGAAAAGATCGGCAGGGCTATGAATTTAGGCAGCAATTGGCCCTCGAGGTTTTTATT
Organism: uncultured Rhodoluna sp.; assembly: GCA_964563325.1. Lineage (GTDB taxonomy): Bacteria > Actinomycetota > Actinomycetes > Actinomycetales > Microbacteriaceae > Rhodoluna. Next base: position 10,979 of record CAZLWT010000014.1, read on the forward strand.
CGAGAGTTTTTTGCCTAGAAAAATACGTTTTGGCTTGAGGGCTTCGTTCACGAGGTACAACATTACTCGTATTCAAAGGTCACGATTTGATAAGACTGTTTACTTAAGCCCACGAGGAGGGCTAGTTTATAAAAATGACTGCTGATCGTCGCAAAGATCCCGCAAAAGAGTTGCAGGTCGAGGCCGCCGAACGCTGGCCGGCCGAGTATTCCGAGAGCCGTGCCAGGCTCAAAAAGTTGAGCGCCTCGGAGCAAAAGGTGCTGTTCGACTCGGGCGGCGATATCACCGCATCCATCGCCGGTTTATTCATTAACGGCGAAACGGCCGACAGCCCTCAGGTTCAAGAGCTAATCGGCCGTCACTATCGCTGGGTTGACTGTTTTTGGACTCCCAGTCAGGCTTCGTACATTGGTTTAGGCGAGCTTTACGTGCAAGATCAGCGATTTGCGCAGAACTACGAAAAACACGCCATCGGTTTGGCTGAGTTTATGCGTCAGTCAATGACTCTTTGGGCTTCCGAGAACTTAACCTAAAGGTTGAAGCGAAGCCCAACAGCAAGAACAGCCCGGCTGCGCCAGCCGACCACTTTGCACCATCGGTGAATGCCTCGCCAGAAGCGGTTCTAATCGCCTTGGCGGTTGCCGGGTCTTGGTGCAACTGACCGATAGCAAAACCTTCTAGGCCTGGGATAACTCCACCAGCGGTCTCAACCACTGCGTTAACCACGGCGGTTTGGTTGCTGCCGGTCACGTTTAGGTCGGTCAGCTTGGCCTCGAGGCTTGACTGGGTGGCCGTGAACAGCACGGTTCCCAAAACTGCGATGCCAAGGGCAGAACCGATCTGACGCACGGTTGACTGCGAGCCGGAAGCCTGACCAATCTTGTTGAACGGAACATCAACCATGATGACTCCGGTCAGCTGAGCGGTTGCTAGACCGATACCGATTCCATAGAGGAACAGGAACGGAGCAACAACGCCCCAGCCGCCACCCGCGTTGGCAACCAACGCGATGCCGACAACGCCGGCCAGTTCAAGCCCAACACCGATGCGAACAGCAACGGACGGGGCCAACTTGCCGCTCAGGGCGCCACCGACTCCAGAAGCCAAGAAGGCACCGCCGGCAAGCCAGAGCAAAACCAGACCGGATTCGATTGGGGTTAGGCCCTCAACGTTTTGCAACCAAAGTGGAATCGCGAAAAGGATTCCAAACTCACCCAGTGAAATAACCAGTGCGGCAATCGAACCGTTTCTGAACGATGCAATGTTGAACAGGTCGAGGTCAAGCAGCACGTTCTTGTGGGCCTTCTCGCGAGCCTTCTCCCAAAGCACAAACAAAACGCCAAAGACCAGTGAGATTACTAGCGAAACCGGAATGACCGAAATGCCACCGGTTGGCCACTTGAAGTCGCCTAGGGCGAACACGTTGGTGGCGCTTGCGTTCCACCAGCCGTAGGTGCGGCCTTCGATAAGACCAAAGACCATGGTTAGAAACAGGATGACCGATAGGAACGCGCCAAAGTAGTCGATTCCGCCGGCACGCTGTGTGGCCTTGGATTCGGAAACGTACCACCAGAGACCGGCAACCACGATAAGACCGATTGGCAGGTTAATCATGAAGGCCCACTGCCAGCCGTCAAGGCCCCAGAGGGTTTCATAGCTGGCTAGCCAGCCACCGAGGACTGGGCCAAGGGCAACCATTCCACCAATGGTGGATCCCCAAATGGCAAAGGCGATACCGCGCTCTTTGCCCTGAAAGTTGGCGTTGACCAACGAAAGCGTGGCTGGCAGAACCATCGAGCCACCGACACCCTGCACCACTCGGGCCAGGATGAGGGCGTTGGCGTCAGGTGCCAGACCCGCCCAAACCGAAGCCCCGATGAAGACCAGGATGCCGATCATCAGCAGGCGCTTGCGACCAATGCGGTCGGCAATCGAACCCCAAACCAAGAGCAGCGCGGCAAAGACCAACACATAGCTCTCTTGCACCCACTGAACCTCGGTTGAAGAGATGTTCAGGGCTTTGATGACGGTTGGAAATATGGTGTTGACGATGGTGCCGTCGATGATGACCAGCGAGATTGACATTGATATGAAAATCAATCCAATCCAGCGGTTGCGAATGGCTTGAGCCATGGTTTTCCTCGTATCTATTTGGTTTTTATGTTTTGTCTTGGTTTGTTAGGCGATTGCCAAAAGCATGCAGCCGGCAATGGCAAGGCCAATGCCAAAAGTTTGAGAGGTTGCGATTCTTTCCCTCAGCACTAATCTAGCGAGCAAAATGGTCCCGACGGGGTATAAAGCGGTCAAAACGCTGGCAACGGTAAGTGAACCGGCCCTGGCCGCCAGCAGAAAAAACAGGTTGGCAAGCGAATCAAACAGGCCGGCGCCAACCACTGCGGCCCAAACTTTCGGGCTCACCTTGGCCCGCACTCGAGCAGCGCCTCGCCCGCGAGCAATTGCAGCAGATGATCCACTATGCCGAGAG
>CAZLWT010000015.1:0-13381 GCA_964563325.1 uncultured Rhodoluna sp.
CGGTCGAATCAGCACCAGTCGCACCAACATCACCAGTCGCACCAATGGCACCAACTTCACCAGTCGCACCCTGAGGACCAACAACAGTCGAATCAGCACCAGTAGATCCAGTAGGACCAGCAGGACCCGTCAGACCTATCTGGCCAGTCGATCCAGTGTCTCCCACGTAACCCTGGATGCCCTGAGCGCCCTGTGGACCAGTTACACCCTGAGGCCCAGTTAGGCCTCTTGGACCTGTGGCGCCCGTGGCACCATTTAGGCCAGCTGCACCCGTTGCACCATTTGCACCAGCGGCTCCAGTGGCACCGGCAACACCCTGAGCACCAGTTGAACCAGCAACACCCTGAGGACCAGTCACACCCGCAACACCCTGAGCACCAGTTGAACCATCAGCACCGGCGGCACCAGTCGCACCGGCAGCGCCAGTCGCACCTGAAATGCCCTGGGAACCAGTTGAACCCTGAGGACCTGTCACACCTACCGCACCAGTTGAACCATTAGAACCAGTCGCACCGTTGGAACCAGTCGCACCAACCGCACCTGTGGCGCCATTAGCACCAGCAGCACCAGTCGCACCGGTCGCACCGACAACACCCTGAGCACCAGTTGAACCCTGAGGACCCGTTAGACCAGTAGCACCGTTAGAACCGGTAGCACCGTTAGAACCAGTCGCACCAACTGCACCTGTGGCGCCATTGGCACCAGCAGCACCGGTAGCACCATTTGCTCCAGCGGCTCCATCGGCACCCGCAGCGCCGGTCGCACCCACGGAACCAGTTGGGCCCTGTGGGCCAGTTGCACCCTCCGGGCCAGTCGAACCAGCAACACCCTGATCACCAATCGCACCAGTAGGCCCCTGATCTCCAGTCGCACCAGAGTCGCCGGCGTTGCCTTGCTCACCAGCATTACCAGTAGCTCCGGTGTCACCGGTATTACCGGTTGGACCCTGAACACCCGTTAGACCGATCGGGCCCTGAGGGCCTGCGGTTCGGGACGTGATGTAAATCCTTTTTTCCCCTTTGAGGCAATCGCCACTGCGGACCATAGCGTGCTGAATGCCCGGTTTAGCAGGAAGGCAAAAATAATCTACCGTTTGACTCGAGGCAGCATTCGCTGCCAATGGCATCAGTGCCATGCCTGTTGCGACCGCCAAACTCGCGGTGACGATTCTTAGTGAACTCTTGGTAAGTTTCATTATTCGTCTCTATTCTTGTGTTGGTAGTACCTATCGTGAACCTAACTCTATATACGGAAAATAGCAAGCACATGAAAGTTCGTAGGGGAAATCAGAAGGGTCTGAGAATGCGAATAGCCGTTTATACAATCGCTCTGAACGAGGAGAAATTCGTTGAGAGATGGTTTAACTCGATTAGAGATGAGGCCGATTTGGCCATAATCGCCGACACCGGATCAACCGATCGCACTGTAGAGATAGCGAAGGATTTAGGCATATCGGTGCACTCAATCGCAGTGCGACCGTGGAGATTCGATGTTGCCCGAAATGTCTCGCTGGCCTTGATACCCGAAGATATCGACTATTGCGTTCAGCTAGACATGGATGAGGTGTTGCGCCCGGGGTGGCGAGCCGAGTTAGAAAAAGCCCTTGCCGCCGGAGCAACCCGTCCAAGATACGAATACATTTGGTCCTGGAATAGCGACGGCACACCTGGATACGAATTTTCGGGAAGCAAAATTCACTCCAGATTTGGCTATGTCTGGAAGCACGCGATTCATGAACTGCCGACGGCTGACCGTATCGAAGAGATTTATTTTGAAACCAAAATCGTGATGGAGCACCATCCAGATAACTCAAAATCTCGTTCCCAGTACTTGCCACTGCTCGAGTTGGACGCAAAAGAAAATCCCCATGATGACCGTTCGGCGTTTTACCTTGCCCGCGAGTACTACTTTCAGGGGCGAAGCGCAGAATCCATCGTTGAATTTAAGAGATATCTCGGAATGCCATCATCTTGGTGGCCACCTGAGAGAGCCACGGCGATGCGCTATCTAGCCAAACTTGAGCCCGATGCCGCAGAGGTTTGGTTGAGGCTGGCCATAGATCAGGCCCCCGGAAGGCGCGAGGCAATCGTGGACTTGGCCAACCATTTTCACCTAGCGCAAATGTGGGAAGAGTGCCTTTACTTCGCCGAAAAAGCCTTGCAAATCGTGGAAAAACCTTTGGACTACGCATGCGAAGCAGACCCTTGGGGTTTCCTGCCGTACGACCTGGCCGCTCTTGCAAATCACAATCTGAATGACCCTCAAAAAGCACTATATTTCGGAACTAAGGCAATAGAGTTTGCGACGCCAGAGCATAAAGACCGGTTAGCTCAGAACCTCAGTTTCTACGTCTCGTAGCCATCGCCTTTGGTCAAACGCGAACTAGCGCCGGCTAGCCGAGCGCGGCTTCAATCTTCGCAATAATTTGTGGGTCGTCCGGCTTGGTGGTTGGCCTGAATCGGCTGACCTCTCCATTCGGCAAAACCAAGAATTTCTCAAAGTTCCACATAACGTTGCCGGCCTTGCCTGAGGCGTCTTTAACTTTTGTGAGTTCGGCATAAAGGGGGTGGCGCGACTTGCCGTTTACCTTCACCTTTTCGGTCATCGGGAATGAAACACCCCAGGTGGTTGAACAGTATTCGGCAATGTCTTCGCTGGATTTTAGCTCTTGAAGGAACTGGTTGGATGGCATGCCCAAAACAGTAAAGCCTTGAGGTCCATACTTCTTCTGCATCGCCTCGAGAGTCTCATACTGCGGGCTTAGACCACAACGAGAGGCCACGTTCACAACCAACACAACTTTGTCGGCGAAATCTGAAAATTTTGCGGGCTTACCATTCAGCATGGTCAGTTCGATATCTTTAAGAGTCATACTTTTAGAAACTTTGACTAACTGGTTTTCATTCCAAAGAAGCTGCAATCGCTCTCTCGCCTAGACTTGGTTCATTATGAGTGAAATCGGTTATTTTTGGTTTGAAATTATTGCCCTGGTGACCTTGGTCGCCGTCCTCTTCGCAGACGTGCTGATCATCTTCAAGCGACCCCACATCCCTAGCGCCAAAGAATCTGCCCTCTGGATTGGTTTTTATGCACTACTCGCCGTGGCCTTCGGGTTGGTGCTGCTGGTACTTTTCAATTCGGAGAAGTCCACACAGTTTTACGCCGGTTGGCTCACCGAATACAGCCTGAGTCTTGATAACCTCTTCGTCTTCGTCATCATCATGAGTCGATTCTCAGTGCCTAAAAAATACCAACAGGAAGTTCTGATGGTTGGGGTGGTTCTTGCTCTCATTCTTCGCGGGCTGTTTATCTGGGCAGGCGCCGCCCTGATTGAAAATTTCAGCTGGATTTTCTTTGTGTTCGGCGGTTTCTTGGTTTACACCGCATACCACCAGGCATTCCGTTCCCATAAGGACGAGGAAGAAACCGAAGGAAGATTGATTCTTTGGCTTCGTCGGCGAGTTCAAGTGTCGAAAGAGTTTGACGGTTCAAAGATTCGAACCAGCATCGATGGCAAGAAAATGTTCACCCCGATGCTCATAGTTTTTGTCGCCATTGCCGCCACCGACGTTCTTTTCGCTTTTGACTCGATACCGGCAATCTTTGGAATTACCACCGACCCATTCATAGTTTTCACCGCGAACATTTTTGCCCTGATGGGGCTTCGCCAACTCTATTTCCTGCTTGGCGGTTTGCTGGATACTCTGGTTTACCTGAAGTACGGGATTGCCTTTATCTTGGCCTTCATAGGAGTGAAACTGGTCGCTCACGCGATGCACGTAAACGAATTGCCCTTCATAAATGGTGGGAAACCTATCGAGTGGGCACCAGAAATAACCACCAACACCTCACTTTTGGTAATTCTCGGTGCCGTGACAATTTCGGCCTTGGCAAGTTTGGTAGTGGCGGAAAGGCCTAAACACCAGTAATAATCATGGCTGGGGGTCGCCATGAAATTATTCATAAATCGAAAGGCAGCGGGGGTCGAACTTGGCGTTTTGATTCGGCAACAAAAAATGGGTTCGAATCCAGCGGTTCTAGCTCTGCCACGGGGCGGGGTGCCTATTGGCGCCGAGGTAGCCGATGCGATACGCGGAGAACTTGACGTCATCGCCGTGCGAAAACTTGGGGTGCCTGGCCAACCAGAGTTTGCCATGGGAGCCATCTCGTGGAATGGAGCAACCTATTTAAACGATCAAGTCATCCATGCCCTTGGGATTTCCGAGCGAGAAGTTGAAGCCGTGCGAGAAAGCGAATCCATCGAATTGAATCGCAGAAATGCGAAATACCGTGGCTCTGATCGTGGCTACTTGCTCGAAGGAAGAACAGTAATTTTGGTAGACGATGGAATGGCTACTGGCGCAACTATGTTCGCCGCCGTCGCTGCGGTTAGGCAAATGAATCCGCGGCAGATTATTGTTGGCGTGCCAGTTGCACCGCCGGAATTGCGAGCCGAGTTTGAAGAAATCGTCGACAAATACGTCTGTGTCCTGGAGCCCGAAAACTTTGGTTCGGTTGGCCAGTTCTATGAGACCTTCGAGCAAGTCAGTGATGACGAGGTGTTGAACGCCATCGAGCAGTTTAAATCTTCCAATCGAAAGCCCTAACCCGGCGAGACTGGGCTGCAATAACATCTAACTAGAAGACCCCGATTCAAGGAGTGGCTCGAAATCGAATATCCAAACTGGTTTGAAGCAAATGGTGCAGTTGACAACTTCAAGTTTTTCCTCGACAAGCACGCAAACGAACCGATCGTTGCTCTGCAAATCGGTGCGTTTACCGGTGATGCCAGCGAATGGTTATTGACCAACGCACTCAGCCACTCTGACTCACGATTGATTGATGTTGACACCTGGCAAGGTAGTGATGAGGAGGTGCAAAATTCATTCGACTGGCCGAAGTTGAGGGATTACTACGCAGAAAGATTGTGGCCCTTTCTTGAGAGCGGCAAGCTGGTTCCGTTTCAAAAACGAAGCGACGATTTCTTTGAGGATAACAACGAGACCTTTGACTTTATCTACATCGACGGTGATCACACCGCGGCTTCAGTTGCCAAGGACGCCATCAATGCCTGGGCGGTTTTGAAAGTTGGCGGAGTTTTGGCCTTTGACGATTACACCTGGTCGGCTGGATTGACTCCTGACCAAGATCCAAAGTTGGCAATTGATGCTTTTCTCTTGGCCAAGAACAACGGCTATACCTTGCTTGCGATGAACAACCAGGTTTGGTTGCGGAAGAAGTAGCCTGCCAAAATCTGGCCTGGTGGAGTGCCGACAAAGCTATCGTTGCTGGCTACTCATTGCGGTTGAATCGCGAATGATTAACTCCGGCTGAAATTCAATGCGAGTGACCTTGCGTTTGCCTTCTGTTTGGTCCGCTTCTTGAATTAACAGTTCGACCGCTCGAGCGCCCATCTCGTGGGTCGGCTGCCTGATTGAAGTTAGCGCCACAATTGCCGTTGCCGCGAAGCCAATATCGTCGTAGCCAATCAACCCCAAATCCTGGGGAATGCTGATTTCATCTGATGTGAGACAAGCCTGCATAATGCCGATGGCTACCAGGTCGTTGGCGGCGAAAATGGCATCTGGTCTCTCTGTCTTGGGTCGCCGAAGTATTTCTTCTCCGATTTCCCGACCGCTCAAGATTGAGAGACTTCGGCAGGGAATGATCTCTAGCGTGACGTCAGGGTGCTCCGCCGTGCACTTGCTAGCACCCTTCAAACGATCGGTGACTTGCTGGATTGAAACTGGTCCACCGGCGAAGGCCAGTTTCTTCTTTCCCGTCTCAATGAGGTGATTGGCCGCTAGATAACCGCCTGCAACGTCATCGACAGACACCGAAGAAAAGTTTTTGTCGTGGGATCTTCTATCAACAAGGACAATCGGGGTGCCTCTCTCGCGAGCCTTAATAAACGGCTCAAGATTGTCGCTAACCGGCGTCACTAAAACCCCATGCACGCGCTGTTCCTCGAAGAGTGAGAGCATCGCGAGCTCACGGTTCGAGGTTTCGTCTGAGTTGGCAAGCAGCACACTCATATTGTGTTCGGCAGCGGCATCCTCCGCGCCCCGAGCCAGATCGGTAAAGAATGGGTTTCGAACATCCAACACCACTAGACCGATGCAGCGACTCTTGCCGGCGCGAAGTTGTCTAGCTGCATCATTGCGCACGAAACCCAGTTGGTCGATGGCGCTGTGAACCTTTGCGACAGTTTTTGCCGCCACCTTGTCCGGGTTATTCAAGACGTTGGAGACGGTGCCGACCGAAACACCGGCTGTCTGTGCCACATCCCTAACGCTTACTGACATTCTTCCAACTAACTGAGAAAGACGATTTATTTACTAAAGACTAGCGAAAAATTGTAACGATTCAACTACGAACTGACCCAATCGTTATTTTGAACAGGTTCAACGAATACATTGAGTCTTAGGAATTGAAACGATTCATAAAATCAGCCCAAAAACGGAGAACTAGCCATGGACCAAAACCAGAAACCTGTTCTGGAGATGCTCAATGCCAAGAAGGCGTTCGGTGGCGTACAGGCCCTGAATGGCGCAGAACTTTTCCTCTATTCTGGAGAAATCCATGCTCTATTGGGCGAAAACGGAGCTGGAAAGTCAACGCTTCTTAAGGCCCTGGCCGGCGTTCACAGGCTCGACTCTGGCACAATCACCCTCAATGGCAAGGATTTTGAGCAGGGCAGCACTCGAACCTCTCGCGAACAAGGCATTGCGGTCATCTACCAAGAGCCGAGCCTCTTTCCTGACCTCACCCTGGCAGAGAACGTGTTCGTTGGTCGCCAGCCTCGCAAAGGTTTGACAGTCGACTGGGCCGGAATGCAGAGCGAGGCCAAGAAGTTATTTGACCAGCTGGGCGTGAAGCTTGACCCGAGCATTCTTGCGCGCGGCCTATCCATCGCCGACCAGCAAATTGTGGAAATCGCCAAGGCGTTGTCGACCCAGGCCAACGTCATCGTTATGGATGAACCAACCGCGGCCCTCTCCTCAAAAGAAGTTGATCGGCTATTCAAGGTTGCTAGGAGCCTCGAGGCACAGGGGTGCGCCGTGGTGTTCGTAAGCCACCGCCTGGACGAGGTTTTTGCTCTTTGTTCTCGAATCACCGTCATGCGAGATGGCGCCACGGTTGGCACGGCTCTGACCCAAGACTTGACCGAGTCTAAAGTGATCAAGCTGATGGTCGGCCGAGAGATTTCTGAACTGTTCCCCAAGTTGGAAGCCGAAATCGGCGAGGTGGTTCTCAAAGTTGAAAACCTCAGCCTCATCGGGCAGTTCGCCGACATCAATTTTGAAGTTCGTGCTGGAGAGATTCTTGGCGTGGCCGGGCTTGTTGGTGCCGGTCGATCCGAGGTGGTTCGTGCCATTTTCGGTATCGATAAGTACAGCAAGGGGACGGTAACCCTCAACGGCAAGAAACTCAAGCCTGGAAACCCAGCTGCAAACATGGCAGCCGGCATGGCGTTGGTGCCCGAGGACCGTCGCCAACAGGGCTTGTTCATGCCTACTTCAATCGATAAGAACTCGGCAGTCACAATGTTGAAGCGAATCTCGAAGTTCTTCCTCGTGAGCGCCAAGAGCGAAGCCAAGTTGGCGACCGACTGGGGCAAAACTCTTCAGCTCAAGTACGCCAGTGGCTCAGACCCGGTCGACCGCCTATCGGGTGGAAACCAGCAGAAGGTCGTTCTGGCCAAGTGGCTGGCGACCGAACCCAAATTGCTAATAGTTGACGAACCAACCCGCGGCATCGATGTTGGAACCAAATCAGAGGTGCACAGACTGCTTTCTCAAAAGGCACAGGAGGGCATGGCAATCATCATGGTTTCGTCCGAGCTTCCCGAAGTGATGGGCATGGCAGACCGAATCCTAGTTATGCGTGAAGGGCGGTTGGTGGGCGAATTTGCCCGCAGCGAGGCCACCGCAGAAAAAATCATCGCAGTTGCGACAGGAGCATCCATTTCATGAGGTCACTAGTTCAAAAGGCACTTCGAGTGCGCGAGCTTCCGGTTTTCATTTTCCTATTGCTCGTCGCCGTTGTCACTGGCGCGGCAAACCACGCCTTTTTTACATTGTCGGGCTTACAGGACGTGCTCCTGGGTGTAGCGGTAATCGCCACTTTGGCAGTCGCTCAAACCCTCGTGATCGTGATGAAGCACATCGACCTATCGGTCGGTTCAACGATCGGTTTCACCGCCTACGTTTTAGGTGCCTCGAGCTCCTGGGGTCACGGTCTGTGGTGGGGTCTTGCCGTTTCGCTCGGCATCGGACTTCTGGTGGGTGCACTAAACGGCTTCATGGTCGCTTATCTCAAACTGCCAAGCCTCGTTGTAACCCTCGCGACACTGTATATAGTGCGTGGAATTTTCAATGAGATTGCCGGTGGCGACTCGATTACCGAAGACCGAGTGCCTCGAGCCATCAACTTCTTGGGACTGAATACCCTTTATGGCATCCCGCTGATTTTCATAATCGCCTTCGCCCTAATGCTGGTGGTCGGATTCATCATGAAGCGAGTGCGCGCGGCACGCGATCTCTATGCCATCGGGTCAAACCTCCCAGCTGCAGAGCTTGCAGGCATCCCAGTGGCGCGTCGAGTTTTCCTAGCCTTTTTGGCAACAGGCGCCATCAGCGGTTTGGCCGGCGTGCTTTTGTTAGCACGCTTCAACACCGCTGCCGCTAACTCCGGCACCGGGCTTGAACTAAACGTGGTCGCAGCCTGCGTGGTGGGTGGAGTCGCAATTGCCGGTGGCATCGGCACCGCTTACGGGGCAGTCATCGGCGCGGTCTTGCTGCAAACCATTACTCTGGCCCTTGGCGCTCTTGGTATCCCACAGTTCTGGCAACTCGCGATAAACGGAATTCTGTTGATTGCTGCTATTTCACTTGACCGCTACCTATCGTCAAGAGTCAAACCGACATCGATCATGGGGTCAAACTAATGAAAAAGTTCAACTTTGCCTGGGAACACGGTGTTGTTGTTTTCCTAATCTCGGTCATCGGCGCTGGCTCGTTGATGTCCCCCTATTTCGCAACCACCGATAACCTGAGTTTCGTTTTGCAAGACGTAGGTGAAATCGCAATCATCGCCCTAGCCATGACTTACCTAATCATCGCCGGTGAGATCGACCTCTCCGTGGCATCGACTCTGAACCTCTCAAGCGCAGCGCTTGGTTTCGCCTTCCGCAATGGTATTTCTTTTGAACTATCCATCGTCATTGGGCTTTTGGTTGGGCTAATCTGCGGCCTTATCAATGGCTACCTGGTGACTATCATCGGACTCCCCTCGCTTGCGGTCACAATTGGAACTCTGGCTTTATACCGCGGGTTGGCCTACGCGTTGCTTGGCAACGAGCCGGTCAACGAGTTGCCAGATGCCTGGATCAACCTGGGTGTCACAAACATTCCAAACACCTTCTTACCTTGGTCGGTAATTCCCCTCGCGGTTCTTGGGGCTATCGCCTGGGTCGTTTTGCACTACACACGAATCGGACGCTGGACCTTCGCCATTGGAATCAATGCGGAAGCGGCCAAATTTAGTGGAATTCCTGTGGCACGAATGAAGCTCGCTTTGTTCGCCGCCACCGGATTGATGTCTGGTGTTGCAGGCGTGGTCTACACGCTTCGCTTCGCGAGTGCATCACCAGATGGAGCTGTCGGTTATGAACTCGGTGTAATCGCCGCTGTTCTGTTCGGCGGAGTAGCAATCGCTGGCGGAGTGGGTTCCCTTTGGGGAGTCCTCGCCGCAGTGCTGTCGCTCGGAGCCATTCGCTCCGCGTTGCAGTTGGCTGATTTCTCTGCGAATGCACTTCTCGTAGTGAGTGGTGCACTGCTCCTTGTCTCAGTTGTGGTTCCCCGCGCAATTGTGATATCAAAAAGCCGACGCAAATCGGTTGTTGCAAACAAATAAATGATCATTCTCAAAGGAGAGTAGTAAATGCAAAAGAAACTCACACGCATAGTTGCCGCCGCAGCTCTTGCTGGTGCACTTGTTGCAACCGCAACAGCAGTAGCTCCAGCATCAGCAGCGGTAGCAGGCATCAAGACCGGTCTAAAGATCGCAATCATGCCAAAAGCTATCAACAACGGTTACTTCACCGCTTGGAACAAGGGTGCTCAGGCAGCCTGTAAAGAAATCTCCGCAAAGTGCACCTACCTAGGTGCAACTGAAGCGACCGGTCCTGCACAGGTTCAGTTCATCAACAAGGTAATCCAGCAGCACTACGACGTTCTCGTCATCTCGGCTGCCGACCAGAACGCCATTGTTCCTTCACTGAAGAAGGCCAAGGCTGCTGGAATGACAATCGTCACCTCAGACGCCGACGTAGCCGCTGCTTCAGCATCTGCTCGCACCGTAGCCATCTTGCCATCCGAGTCATCACGCATCGGTACCGCTGAGGTTGACTGGGCTGCTGCCGCTGCTGGTTCAAAGGGTTCGGTTGCCATTCTTTCGGCCGCCGCCACCGCTGCAAACCAGAACGCCTGGATCGCAGCAATGGGTCCATACCTGACCAAGAAGTACCCAAAGATGAGTTGGGTTGGCGGAACCGTTGCTAATTCAGTCTTCTACGGTGACGACGATGCAACCAAGTCAACCGCTCAGTTCGATGCAATCCTCTCGCAGTACCCAAATGTAGCCGCAATCATCTCACCAACCACCGTTGGTGTGCTTGCAGCTGCTATCGAGAAGAAGGCCAAGAACGCTTCTGTAAAGGTCACCGGTCTTGGTCTTCCAAGCCAGATGGCTCCTTACATTGAAGACGGAACAGTTGAGACCGTTGGACTGTGGAACCCGATCGACCTAGGCTACGTTGCAGTTTATGCAGCAGCCCAGGCTAAGTCAGGCACCTTCAAGGGCAAGGTCGGCTCATCATTCAAGGCCGGCAAGAAGTCATACACCGTGGTCAAGGGTGGAATCGCCTACCTAGGCGACCCGTTCACCTTCACCAAGAAGAACATCGCTACATTCAAAAAGATTTACTAAGCACTAATCGGTAAAAAGCAACAAGCAACAAAACCTTTCGATGGATACAACTGTGATGGGTGGCAACACCCATCACAGTCCACCGGGTAAGAAACGCAATGAGAGGCGAAAGCAAATGCAAAGAGTCGGATTCAGATTGCAACTGCGCAAAGACCGCCTTGACGAGTACATCGTCCATCACCAAAACGTCTGGCCTGAAATGCTGGCCGCGCTGACAGAAACCGGTTGGCACAACTACTCACTATTTTTGGACCCCAGTGACGCAACACTGTTTGGTTACTTTGAGACCCCAGATTTGCAGGCAGCCCTCGATGGGATGGCAGGCAAAGAAGTCAACGACCGTTGGCAGGCCATGATGGCTGATTTTTTCATCGCACTCGAAGGTCGTCGCCCAGATGAGGGCTTCCTTCAACTGCAGGACATTTTTTACTTGCCCTAGGCAAGACCCAAGAACTCAAACCTCAATCAAGAGACAAAGGTAAAGCAAATGGCAAGCACCATCAGTGAGCAGGACCTATTCGGTCAGCTAAGCGACCAGGCAATCGAACTGCCCTCTTGGGCATTCGGAAACTCAGGAACTAGATTCCGAGTGTTTGGTTCGGCTGGAGTGCCGCGTACCCCATTCGAAAAGATTGAAGACGCTGCCCAGGTTCATAAGTACACCGGCATCGCACCGACCGTTGCGCTTCACTACCCCTGGGACAAGGTCGACTCTTTTGCTGACCTTCGAAAGCACGCCAATGACTTGGGCGTTGACCTTGGAACCATAAACTCGAACACTTTTCAAGACGAAGAATACAAGCTGGGAAGCCTCTCGCACCGTGACCCGAAGGTTCGTCAGCGGGCAATCGACCATCACTTTGATTGCATAGACGTGATGAACGAAACCGAGTCGCGAGATCTTAAAATCTGGCTTGCCGATGGATCAAACTATCCGGGTCAAGACGACATGCGCAGCCGACAGGACAATCTTGCCGATTCGCTGGCCAAAATTTACGCACGCATCGGCGAGAACCAAAGATTGGTGCTCGAATACAAGTTCTTCGAACCGGCTTTCTATCACACCGATGTTCCAGACTGGGGTACCTCATACGCGCAGGTGAGCGCACTCGGTGAAAGGGCGCTGGTCTGTCTAGACACCGGGCACCACGCCCCAGGAACCAACATCGAGTTCATTGTTATGCAACTGCTGAGACTGGGCAAACTCGGGTCATTCGACTTCAACTCAAGATTCTATGCCGATGACGATTTGATTGTTGGGGCTGCCGATCCGTTCCAGCTGTTCCGCATCATGTACGAGGTAATCCGAGGTGGCGGCTATGGTGCCAACTCGGGTGTCGCCTTTATGCTCGACCAGTGCCACAACATCGAAGACAAGATTCCCGGTCAGATTCGAAGCGTCCTAAACGTGCAGGCAATGACCGCTCGAGCCTTCATGGTCGACCGCGCGGCCCTTGACCTGGCGCAACGCGAGGGCGATGTGCTTGGTGCCAATGACATTTTCATGGAGGCCTTCTATACCGACGTTCGCCCAGTACTTCAGGAATGGCGAAGCAGCCGAGGCCTTGAAGTTGACCCAATAAAGGCTTTCAACGCCTCTGGATACCTAAAACAAATAGCTGAAACTCGCGTTGGCGGCCAGCAGGCAGGATGGGGTGCTTAACTCTTATGGCAACCAAGAATCAAGACATGCTAGACCTGATTGCTCGTTCAAACCGACTCGGTCAGAACCCAAGAAACACTAACTTTGCCGGTGGAAACACCTCGGCTAAAGGTGTCGAGATTGACCCTGTCACCGGGGAACAAATCGAACTGCTCTGGGTCAAAGGCTCGGGAGGTGACCTGGGAACCCTCACCGAAGGCGGCCTGGCCGTTTTGCAACTGGATCGGGTTCGCTCACTGGCAAAGGTTTATCCTGGGCTCGAGCGCGAAGATGAAATGGTTGCGGCGTTCGACTTCTGCCTTCACGGGCGCGGTGGCGCGGCGCCATCCATCGACACTGCTATGCACGCGCTTGTCGATGCAGCCCACGTTGATCACCTGCACCCAGACAGTGGCATTGCCATTGCCACCGCAGCCGATGGCGAGGCACTGACCAAGCAAATCTTTGGCGACACCGTGGCTTGGGTGGCTTGGCGTCGACCAGGCTTCCAGCTGGGTTTGGACATCGCTGAGATAAAGCGTCAAAACCCGAAATCCATCGGCTGTATTTTAGGTGGCCATGGAATTACGGCCTGGGGCGATTCGAGCGAAGATGCCGAGAAAAACTCACTCTTCATCATCGAAACCGCCGAGGCGTTCATTGCCGAACATGGCAAGCAGGACCCTTTCGGATCGGTTGTAGCGGGTTTCGAGTCTCTAGAGCCAGAAGCGCGCCTAACCCGCGCCG
>CAZLWT010000016.1:0-13362 GCA_964563325.1 uncultured Rhodoluna sp.
GAGATTTCTGAATGTGACTGGAGTTCAGACGTGTGCTCTTCCGATCTGGTCAAGATTTTCAATGGCGGTGAACCCGGGGAATTCCTTGCGGATGCCTATGAGCTCGAGGTCAGCACCCCGGGCGACAAACTCTGTCGCCATCTATGCACCCAATTTGATGTTTTGGAAGGCGGCTGTAAAAGCCATGTCCTCGGCATTGGTCAGCGCCCTGAAACTCTGACACACCGAAAGGGTTGCCTCGGAAGGGAAAATGAGTTCGTTCTGGGCCAGGACTGGATCTATCTTCATCGCTTCCTCCTTGGCGCCGAGCACGGGAGTGATGTAGTTCACATAGGCGGCCAAGGTTGCGGCGTTCGTCGGGTCGTAATAGAAGTTCATCAACTTCTCGGCGTTGGTCTTGTGCGTTGCACCCATCGGCACCACGAAACAGTCCGCGGAAATTGTGGCACCCGATTTCGGCATTACAAAACCAAAGATTTCCTCGCCGGCTTCGGCATTCAACTGAACGATGTCACCCGACCAAGCTATAGCGGCAATGGTGTCGCCGTTGACCAAATCCTCTTTGTAGCTGTTTCCCTTGATTTTTGAGACCTGGCCGTCGCTAACCTTCGAGGCAAAGAAGTCAATGGCATCCATGAAGGCCGCCTCGGTGAGGCTGTTTTCATCACCAATCTTGATTCCCTTGGCCATCAGGATTAGGCCAATCGTGTCGCGCATTTCTGAAAGCACGCCGACCCTGCCCTTTAGGGCCGGGTTCCAGAGATCGTCAAGGGTTTCAGGAGCATCTTTACCGGTGGCGTCTTTATAGGCTCGCTTGTTGTAGGCCAAACCAGCCAGGATTCCCTGATAAGGAAGCGACTTGTCACGCTTCGGGTCATAAGAGGCACCTAGGTAGGCGGGTTGCAAGTTCTTTTTGTTCGGAAGGTTGGCGTTGTTGAAGGTCTGAACGTATCCGAGGTTGATCCAACGCGCGGCCATCCATTGCGTTGGGCAGGTGAGGTCGGCTCCGATGTCTTGGCCAAGTGCCAGTTGATCCTTCACCTTGCCGAAGTAGGAATCGTTGTCATCGTAATCCTCGCGATACTCAACTGTGATTCCGGTCTCGGCTTTAAATTTTTCGAGCGTTGGATAGTGCCCCTTGGCGTCCACATCGATATAGAGCGACCAGTTGCTCCAGATGAGGTTGGGGTCGGTTGCCGAAATGTCCTTGGCAGGAGTAAGCGTCTTTGCTCCGGTCGGAGCACAGGCGGCGAGCGCCAGCGCAGCTGCGGTGCCTCCGGCAGTTGCCAGGGCGGCTCGTCGAGTCAACTGGTGTCTGCGAGCCATTTTGATCAGGTCCTGCATCATTGGGTCTTCTGGCAGCGGCTTATTCATCGATGACTACTCCTTGATCGTTCGGGCCTCTAACTGCCCAACCAACACAACCGCACACCACAATGCGTGCTCTTTGAAAATAATGCCACACTTGGGGTCGGTTTCGGGCCAGAAGCGCGTAATTCAGTACCAAAATTTAGGTTACTAAACCGATTCCGCGGCTAATCATCAAAAACTCAACTAAATCAGTGGCTGAAATCCATTTTGAACGCGGTATCGTTGTTTTTGGGCATTGGCGTTGTTGCCACCCAAAGGAGAATCATGAAGGTCTCGGTACCTAAAGAGGTAAAAAACAACGAATTTCGAGTGGCCATCACCCCCGCGGGCGTTCACGATCTGGTCGCCAACGGACACCTGGTTTCAATTGAGACCGGAGCCGGAATCGGGTCGGCGATATCCGACGCCGAGTATCAGGCTGCCGGAGCGGTAATCACGAAGGACGCCGCAACCACCTGGGCCGCCGGGGACCTAGTTCTCAAGGTCAAAGAACCAATCGAAAGCGAATACGAATTTTTGCGCGAGGGGCTGCTGCTTTTCACCTACCTGCACCTAGCGGCCGACCTGCCACTGACCCAAGAACTTTTGAAGCGTCGCGTCACAGCCATTGCTTACGAAACCGTGCAACTGCCCAACCGGCAACTTCCACTGCTTGCGCCAATGAGCGAGGTTGCCGGAAGGCTAGCCCCATTGGTGGGCGCTCACACGCTGCTTCGTCAAAACGGTGGCAACGGAATGTTGCTCGGTGGGGTTCCAGGAACCAGACCGGCAAGGGTCACCGTGCTCGGTGGCGGCGTTGCCGGAACCAATGCGGTGGCCATGGCCATTGGATCTGGCGCTGAGGTTACCGTGCTGGACACCAACCTGAATCGGCTGCGTGAACTAGATGCCCTCTATAGCGGTCGACTGCGCACCATCGTCAGCAACAGCTATGAAATTGAACACGCGGTCATAAACGCCGATTTGGTGATTGGTTCCGTGCTGATCCCCGGTGCCAAGGCTCCAAAACTGGTCACCAACGCGCTGGTCAAGAAGATGAAACCGGGAAGCGTGTTGGTTGACATCGCCATCGACCAGGGTGGCTGTTTCGAGGATTCTCGACCAACCACGCATGCCGACCCAACCTTCAAGGTTCACGAATCGATTTTCTATTGCGTGGCAAATATGCCGGGCGCGGTTCCTCACACCTCGACCTACGCGCTGACCAATGCCACGCTGCCCTACGCTCGCGCGCTGGCTAAGCTTGGCTGGGTCGAAGCCTGTCGAGCAGATGCGGCACTCGCGCTTGGCTTGAATACCCACGCCGGCGAACTCGTAAACGCACCGGTGGCTCAGGCTCACGGTCTGATTGCTCGACCATTGTCGGAACTACTGGATTAGAAGCCACTCGATCGTCAACTGAACCCTTCGGCACTGCCGGGGGGTTCAGTTTTAAGCCGAACGGGTAATGAAAGCAGTGCGTTGGCTCAGAAAGTGAAATCAGCTGACCGAAGGCCCATCCATCGCGCTTAGCAACCGCGGGCTGGGCGCGACCGGTCAGGCCACCCAGTTGAGCCACTTCAATTTGGTCAACCGCTCCGATGGCCGCTCTCAACCTGAGGTTTGTCAGCAAACCCCTGGGTATGCCAACTAGCGATTGGGTGGCGCAAATCAGGTGCACTCCAAGTGAGCGCCCACGTGCGGCAATGGCTTCCAGCGCCGTGGTGGCCGCGGACGGCCCCGCCAGCACCGCGGCTAACTCATCGATGACCACAAGCACTCTGGGCAGGTCACCCGCCAGCCGACGGTAATCGGTGATATTTGAGATTTCGGTCAGGGCAAACAACGACTCGCGCGCCTCGAGCTCGGCCAACAGTTGTTGCCAGAGCGCAGCTTTGGTTTCGGCTTCATCAAGGTCGGTCACGAAAGTTAGCAAACCTGGCTCTGAACGGAACTGACCAAGGGTCGAACCTCCCTTGTAATCAACCAGCACCATTGCCAGCCGGTTTACGGAGTGACCCGAGCGCAGCGACCGGATTACCAGTCGAAGGAACTGGCTCTTGCCGACCCCGGTCGGCCCAACCACTAAAAGGTGTGGCCCGGCCTCGGCAAGGTCGACCACGAAAGGCCTGTCGCCCTCGAAGCCGAGACAGGCGCGCAAACCATCATCCATCGCGTTAGAAACCGCAAAGCCCTGAGACTCAAGAGCCACGAGACTGGCCACGGCCTGCTTTTCTGTCAGCCGATTTTCAAACTCTGACCAGAGCAGTTCCTTCCAGCTGGCTCGGCAAAAAAGAAGCGTTTTGGGAAGCACTCTGCCGGCGATGGCCGCGCCCGCAAAACCCAAATCAACCCGATCCTCTGGGGTCGGCTTGAAAGAGTTGCGGCGGAACAGGATGGTGAGGCCAAGAATCAACCCGGTGCAGCCACTCATCACAGCCATTTGCCACATGCCAGAGCTGAGACCCATGTAAATGCCGAATCCCAGCGAGGGTAGGAACCATAAAAGTTGCATGGTCTCAGGTTGGCGGCAGTGAAGGCCCAGAAGTGCCGCTCTTCAAGAACTGTGGATAACGCCCTAGTCGCCGATGTATGACATGACGTGCTTGATGCGCGTGTAATCTTCGAAGCCGTACATCGAAAGATCCTTACCGTAACCCGAGTGGCGATAGCCACCGTGAGGCATTTCTGCCACAACAGGAATGTGCGTGTTGATCCAAACGCATCCAAATTGCAGTCCCTTGGCGAATCTCATGGCTCGGGTGTGATCTCTGGTCCAGATTGATGATGCCAAGCCGTAAAGCACGTCATTGGCCCACGTCATGGCTTCCTCATCGGTGCTGAACTTTTGAATCGTCACCACGGGACCAAATATTTCGGTTTGGATTACCTCATCGGTTTGCCTTAGACCAGAAACGACCGTCGCCTCATGGAAATAGCCGGTGGTTTCGGTGACGGCATTGCCACCAATTTCGACGTTGGCATGATCTGGAAGTCGAGCGATGAAACCTTCGACGCGCCCCAATTGGCTGGCGTTATTTACCGGTCCGAACAAAATATCATCTCGGCTGGGGTCACCGGTTAGCGCATTTGATTTAACCTCGGCTACCAGCAGCTTCAGGAATTCATCATGAACCGATTCATGCACCAGGATGCGAGTGGCCGCGGTGCAGTCCTGTCCGGCGTTGAAGAAACCCGCAAACACGATTTGTGCGGCAGCCTTCTGTAAATCAGCATCGGCAAAAACCACAACCGGGGCCTTACCACCAAGCTCAAGGTGAACTCGCTTCAAATCGGTTGAAGCCGCCTTCGCAACCTCCATGCCGGCACGCACCGAACCGGTAATCGAAACCATTTGCGGGGTTCGGTGGTCAATCATCGCGCGACCCGTGTCTCGGTTGCCCGTGACCACGTTAAAGACACCCTTCGGCAAGTATTGGCTGGCAATCTCGGCAAGCAACAAGGTTGAGGCGGGCGTGGTGTCGGAAGGCTTTAGCACCACCGTGTTACCGGCCGCCAGCGCCGGCGCGAACTTCCAGGTTGCCATGTTGAGCGGGTAGTTCCAAGGCGTCACCTGACCGATGACACCGATGGGTTCGCGCCTGATCGAAGAGGTGTGGTCCTTGGCATATTCGGCGGTGGCGCGACCCTCTAGATTCCTGGCGGCTCCGGCGAAGAATCTAATCTGGTCCACCGAGACCATGACCTCGTATTCCACGAGCGTGCTTCTTGGTTTGCCGGTGTTTTGCGATTCGACATCGGCAATCTCCTCGGCACGGTCGGCGAGCGCATCGGCGATTCTGAACAGCGCCAGTTGACGCTCACCCGGGGTGAAGTTGCTCCAGTCTTCGAAGGCTCGATCGGCTGCCCGATAAGCCGCATCAACATCGGCCTCGTTTGAAATCGGTGAGCTAGCGTAGACCTGACCATCAGCCGGATTGATGATCTCAAGTCTTTCGTCAGATCTGGACTCGACGTATTGGCCATCGACAAAGTTCTTCAGTTCTTGAATCGCCATTTTCTCTCCTGTGAGGTCAAAAGCCGGCTCGCGTCAGGCGCAAGCGTTGGCAACAAGCCTATCCATCGTAATTTTAGAGCGCGAGAGGTAACTAAAACGTTATTTGCTATCGATTTAGTTGCGAAATGCCAAAAACGGTGCGGATTCGTTTGCCAAATGGCCATTTCACTGGCAAAATCGACATATGTCACGCGTAATAAGAGCAAAATCTAGCCAGCTCGATGAAGTTTCCAAAATGATCATCGAACAGCTGCAGCTGGATGGTCGCCGCTCCTATGCCGAAATCGGTAAAGCGGTCGGCCTGAGCGAGGCTGCGGTTCGCCAGAGGGTGCAAAAACTCACCGAAACCGGCGTCATGCAGGTCGTTGCAGTCACCGACCCGATGCAACTTGGCTTTTATCGACAGGCCATGATTGGCATCCGCTGTGGCGGCGACACGAGGGAAATCGCCGACCAACTCGCCAAAATGTCAGCCGTTGATTACGTTGTGCTGACAGCTGGCAGTTTTGATATTTTGGTTGAGGTGGTGTGTGAGAACGACGACGATCTCATTGCCCTTCTCAATTCAAAGATCCGGACCCTGTCCGGAGTGACTTCAACCGAGACATTTGTCTATTTGAAGTTGCACAAGCAGTTCTACAACTGGGGAACACGATGAACCCC
The DNA here is from genome assembly GCA_964563325.1 of uncultured Rhodoluna sp. Taxonomy (GTDB): domain Bacteria; phylum Actinomycetota; class Actinomycetes; order Actinomycetales; family Microbacteriaceae; genus Rhodoluna. Next base: position 6,032 of record CAZLWT010000016.1, read on the forward strand.
AGAAACCAATCAAGTTAAGAGTGATATCAAATGGCAACCAAGGAAAGCCAAGCAGGAAAGCTTGTGCGCGGATTAGTTTCTGCGTTCAAGGCTCCGGGTACCCCGGCCGCAGCAGCAGCAGACCGGGCCACCCCGCTACTCGACGCCCGTAAAGCAGGCATCGAGCCGACCGTGAAGCAGCTGCAACAAGCCGCAAAAGACAACATGTTTTTGCACTTCACGCGTCACAGCCCTTACCAGAAGGGCGAAATTCCAATCATCATGAAGGCCCAGGGGCACCACTTCTGGGATCAGAACGGCAAGAAGTACTTCGACGGTATTTCAAGCCTCTTTGCGGTCAACGCCGGTCACGGTCGCGAACGACTTGCCGAAGCGGCCGCAAAGCAAATGAAAACTCTGGATTATTTCCCAATCTGGGGGCACGCACACCCGACATCCATCGAGTTGTCTGAACGAGTGCTTTCATACGCGCCAAAGAACCTGACCCGAGTGTTCTTCACCACCGGCGGTGGAGAAGCCAACGAGACCGCTTGGAAGCTAGCCAAACAGTATTTCAAACTGCAAGGTAAACCACTCAAGCACAAGGTCATCACGCGCGCCGTTGCCTACCACGGCACCTCGCACGGTGCACTGTCACTGACTGGCATTCCAGCCATGAAGAAGATGTTTGAGCCGCTGGTTCCAAGCACATTTAGGGTTCCAAACACCAACTGGTACCGAGCACAGGATCAATTCGAAACCGAAGAAGAATTCGCCATGTGGGCGGCCAACCGGGTTGAAGAGATGATTCTGTTCGAAGACCCAGACACCGTGGCAGCGTTTATTTTTGAACCGGTTCAGAACTCGGGCGGTTGCTTCACCTCGCCAAAGAGCTACTTCAAACGGGTCCGTGAAATCTGCGATAAATACGATGTGCTGCTGATTGCCGACGAAACCATCGATGGATTTGGTCGAATCGGAACCATGTTCGCCTCAGAGTTCTATGACTTTGAGCCAGACATGCTGGTCTGTGCGAAGGGCATCACCTCGGCCTATGCTCCCCTGGGCGCACTGTTGATGAGTGAGAAGCTGTTTGAACCGTTCAAGCACGGAACAACCATCTTCCCTCACGGCTACACCTTTGCCGGTCACCCGGTCTCATGTGCGGTTGCCCTCGAGAACCTCGACATCTTTGACGAAGAGGACCTGGTTGGCAACGTTCGACGCAACTCACCGATATTTAGACAGACCCTTGAGAAGCTGAAGGATCTGCCGATTGTCGGCGACGTGCGAGGCGAGGGATACTTCTTTGCCATCGAACTGGTCAAGGACAAGGCGACCAAGGAGACCTTCAATGACGCCGAATCCGAGAAGCTGCTGCGTGGCATCTTGTCACATCGCATGTTCGAGGAGGGGCTCTACTGTCGCTCTGACGACCGTGGCGACCCGGTAGTTCAGTTGGCGCCGCCACTCACGGTGGGCGTTGACGAGTTCAACGAAATCGAGCAAATTTTGCGCGGTTGCTTGAGCGAGGCCTGGACCCAACTCTAAAAATTATTCGACTGCAAAACCCGAGGCAACCCAGCATTTTGGGCCAACCTCGGGTTTTGCAGTTAAGACCCGAGAGCGATTTTATTCAGACCTATAGTTAAGTCGGTTCACTTCTTTAGGCGGATGGATATCTTTGTCTCATGAATATAAAAAATACCTTTGACGCGTGCACTAGTTTCGATTCGAACCTTGGAAGAATCTCACTTTTTGCTAGGGATAATCGGCTCATCGCCCTCGAGATTTCCGGAGATCCGGTGATTGACTCCGGCTCCTCCCCCGTCCTAACCAAGGCCCGCAAACAACTCGAGCGCTATTTCGCGGGCAAGAGTCGCGCCCTTGAGGTTGAGACGGCCCTACAGGGAACCGAGTTTCAACAACGGGTCTGGAACGAAATTTCTAAAGTCGGCTTTGGCGAGACCATCAGCTATCAACAGATTGCCGAGAAAATCGGAAACCCCAAGGCGAGTCGAGCCGTCGGCGCTGCTGTCGGGGCCAACCCAGTTCCGCTCTTCATCGGCTGCCACCGTGTTCTGGGGAGCACCGGCAAAATAACCGGGTACAGCGGTGGCGACGGGCTTCCAACGAAGCGTCTTTTGCTCAAGCTGGAAGGTATCGCGGTAAAGGAATGAACTCACACACCATCGAGCACGATGACGGGCTGGAGCGCTGCTCGTGGGCCGGGCGTGACGCCCTCTACGTTCACTACCACGACACCGAATGGGGAGTGCCGGTGGCTGGAGATCAGCAGATGTTTGAGAGGCTTTCGCTTGAGGGATTCCAAGCCGGCCTCTCTTGGTTTTCGATTCTGAAGCGTCGCGAGGGTTTTCGGTCTGCATTCAAGGATTTTAATATCGCGGCGGTCGCAGCTCTCACCACCTCCGCTGTCGAGAAGATGATGACGGATGGTGAGATCATCAGAAATCGAGCCAAGATTGTCAGCACGATTTCCAATGCCCAGATCTGTCTGGATTTGCCGGGTGGAATCTCAGATTTGCTTTGGAGCTTCGCCCCGGCGCAATCGATGAAAACCCTTTCTTTGGTTCAGGCCGGACATTTCGAGTGGGCGGCGGCGACACCGGCCTCTGAAGCCATGGCCAAACAACTCAAACTTCTGGGCTTCAGATTCGTGGGAGCAACGACCATGCACGCGCTGATGCAGGCCACCGGCATGTTGAACGAACATGCCCCGAATTGCTTCCGAAACGCAGAACTGACCTAGACTCAAATTTCATGAGAACCGAGCAGCAATTCACAAGCCTTTACCGAGAATCCCTTCCGCTCATCAGCCGGTACCTGTTCAGGCGAGTGACGCCAGACCAGGTTGAGGAACTCTGTTCACAGGTGTTTGAAATTGCTTGGCAAAAGCGAAATGCCGCTCCCGCCGGATTTGAAGTTCCTTGGTTGTACCGCATCGCCGCGAACGTGGTTTCGAACCATAGGCGGCGGGCAATTCGAGAGACCAAGCTAATTGCCAACCTTCGCGAGCCGAATTCGGCACCATCGGCGGAATCGATCGCACTGGCCGATATCGAGTTGTCAGAAGCCTGGGCCAAGCTGAAACCGTCCGAGCAAAACGTTCTGGCCCTGGCCGCCTTTGAGGGCCTTGGAGTGCATGAGATTTCGTTGGCTCTTGGAATCAGCGGAAATGCCGCCGCGGTCCGCTTGCACCGCGCGCGGGCAAATTTGGCATCGCTTTTGGAATATCAAGAATAAATTTTCCGATTTCGGTAATTTCCGGACCGCTTGCGACATAACCCAAGTATGACCAACAAAATTAATGACCTCGAAGCCCGCCTACGCGCAGCCGATTCGGCAAAGGACATCAACCTCAAGTTCGACACCGACCCAATTGAGCAGGCCAAGCACAAGGCCGGTCGAGCATCCATCGGCGCCAGTTTCGCGCTTCGCAGCGCAGCCTTTAAACGCGGTCTTCTTGGAGGGGGCGCGGCAGCGGTGGCCGCCACTGTTGCAGCTGTTGCACTAGTGGCCGGATCTCAATCCGCCGCTCTTATTTCACTCGGCAGCGATACCCGGGGCCCAATCAGTGAATCGTCTTCCAAGATTGCTGGAATGGACTCGATGGCCCTCGCTCCCTACAGCGCTGACGAGTACACTGCCGGAAGCGATGTCTCAGCTGCGACCGGAAGCGGGCACATTTACGAAATTCGCCCACTTGCCAATCCCAAGGATGCGCTCTCGAACCTGGCCGCCGTTCTTGGGCTTGATGGGGTTGTCAAAAGTTACCCCGAAGACAAAGCGAGCTTGTACATAGGAACCGGCGACACAAGTGACACCAGCCTCTCGCTCTATGCCACCAACGGCAGTTGGGTCTATAACGATTCTTTAGCCTCCCCACCGGTGGTTTGTAAGGGCGATGCCTGTGCCTCTGATTCCGAGGTGGTCGACAACTTTCCGTCGATTCAACAAGCCAAGCAAACAGCGGCAGCACTCTTCAGCGCCGCCGGGCCGAACTTTAGCGCCAGCGACATCAAAATCGAATCGAACGTTTGGCAGCTTTATGCGACCGCTGTCTTGAAGGTTGAAGGCCAGCAAACGGCAGTCGAGTGGCAGGCCAGTTGGGCTCCCAGTGGCAAACTCGAATCGGCTTGGGGCCACGCAGTTGAGGTCGTTGACCGAGGCTCATTCGAAACCGTCTCGGCGGTGAACGCGGTTGAGCAGCGGTTGCGCGAATACCGTTGGAGCGGTCAATTGGCGTCAGCCAGCTACCATTACAACCACTCGTTGGAGACTCGCAGTTTCGACCAGGTCAGCGAGCCATCCGAGGATTCGACTTCAAGCGAGGCCGTTGACGGGGCTTCGGGTTCAACTGCGACAGCAGCACCGCCGGTTTCGGCGACAGCAGCACCGCCGGTTTCCTCACAGACTGGCGGATCGGAAGGCGCAGAAAATCGCCGGGACAAGATTGTCATAACCTCAGCTAAAGCCACGCTGGTTCTAGTGAACGATGCAAACGGTCTAAGTTGGTTGGTTCCCGGATACGCAGTGACCGATGGTCATGGGTTCTATGCGGGAGTGATTTCGGTGGAAGACGGTGTTATTGAACTTCCCGAAGCCGCCGAGGTTATTCCCATGGACGGCAAGGCAGTCAAATAACCTCAGACCAAACCCTGACTCACCAAAGTTATAGTCGAACCGCTGACCTCGAAGCCGAGGTTGGCGGTTTCGGCTATGCGCCGAAGGTCATCCATCGTCTCAGGTGGCTCGCTCGCCTGCAACATCGCTCGAACGAATAGGCCCTTGCTTTTTTTGTTGAAGTGGTTGAGCGGTCGACGGGTGCCGTTTGGCAACTCGACAACAACATCAACATAGAAGCTTGGTATTTCATCCGGGATTGGCGCCAAGGCAACGTAGGCCTTCGAGCGCAAATCAAGAATTTGACCCGAGAGCCGGGGCCAAACTGCTTGGTGCGCTGCCGCCCAAGCCGCTCTTAGGTTCAGGTTCGGAAGGTTTGTGTTGGCAGAAAGTCGGTAATTGGGAATTAAATCTGTAGCCGGAATCAAACCAAACAGCGCCGACTGGATCAGCACCTGTTGTTTGGCACGAAGCAACTCGGTCTTCGACAGGCCATCTGCAACCAATGCGTCATACAAGGTGCCGGTGTAGCGCATCAGGGCGGGCATGATGGGTGCCTCATTGGCAACCTGATTCACGTCAATCATCGAGGCTTGCTTCGGGCTAAGCTTCAAAGCTCGGGCTGCGTTTTCCCGATCTAGGCACAGGTCCAGCAGTTCACTCATGACGGCTTGGCGAGCCGGGTTTAGGGCACCAAAGGTCAGGGCCACATCTTGAATATTTAGGGGCTTGCCACCAATCCGTTTGGATTCAGACGGTGGGAGCAGAAACAACATGTGGCCAGCCTAAACTTGTTCAATGGTCAAACTTACGAAAATTTACACCCGTACCGGCGATGAAGGAATGACGGGGCTCAGCGACTTCTCGCGAACCCGAAAAACCGACCCGAGAATTCAAGCCTACGCCGATGTCGACGAGGCTAACTCCGCAATCGGAGTTGCCGTGTCGCTTGCGCTGAACGAATTCGATGACGAGACCCTTCACCTGCTTTCGCAGATTCAGAACGATCTTTTTGACTTGGGCGCTGACCTTTCAAACCCGCTCAATGAGCACTACGAATACGAGCCGCTGCGCGTGGGTTCGGAATGGATCGACGCCCTTGAATCGGCGATTGATAAGTACAACGGTCAACTTGACAAGCTTGATTCATTCATCTTGCCCGGAGGATCCGGCTTGGCTGCTGGATTACACCTTGCGCGAACCGTGGTTCGACGCGCAGAGCGTTCAGCCTGGCACGCCATTGAGGAATACGGCACCGAGCCTGCTAAGAAGGGGCATCATGACGGTGGTGTCAGTGTGGTTGCCGTGCGCTATCTAAACCGACTTAGCGACCTGCTCTTCGTTCTGGCTCGATACGCAAACATCAAACACGGTGGCGATGTCAAGTGGGTTCCGGCTGCCAACCGTCGCGAGCAGCCAGCAAGAGTGCGTAAGGTTTCCGATGAATAAGCTTGAGGGGCAAAACGGGCCGGAAGCTCTCAACTACGCTCAGCTGGATAAGGTTTCGTTGGCATTTTTGGTGCATCAGGGCGATGTGGCAGCAGCCGCTGAGTGGCAGCATCGAGAGCTCTCTGAGGCGACCAGTTCTGACGACTCCCAGGATTCGAAAGCGAACTAACCTTTTCGAGCAAGTTGATTAAATGCTGAATCCGCCTCTCGTTGGAGAGGCGGATTCGGCATTTAACTTCTAAACCAGTTGTGCATGCCTAGCGACGATTGAAACCACATCGTGTTCGACCGAAAGGAAACCCTCTTCGGCGCTGGCTTTGATAATTTCTCCGCCAACCAAGGTAATGCGAACTTCACCTGCACCAAGAATGGCAAGCATCGGCTCGTGACCAGGAAGAAGGCCAATTTCACCCTCTACGGTCTTAGCGATCACCATTTTGGCATCGCCAGACCAGACGGCCTTATCGGCCGCAACTAGCTCAACGCGAATGGTCTTGTCTGACATGCTTACTTGGTCGCCTTCTGGATTCGTTCCCACTCGCGCATAACATCTTCAAGTCCACCGACGTTGAAGAACGCTTGCTCGGCAATGTGGTCGAACTCTCCCGAGGCAATCTTCGAGAATCCTTCGATGGTTTCCTTGATTGGAACGGTTGATCCGGCGACACCCGTGAACTTGGTTGCCATGTAAGTGTTCTGAGATAGGTACTGCTGAATACGACGGGCACGGGAAACCGTAACCTTGTCCTCTTCGCTTAGCTCTTCGACACCGAGAATGGCAATGATCTCTTGCAATTCCTTGTTCTTCTGCAGAATCTGCTTCACACGAACGGCAGTCTCATAGTGATCCTTCGCAATGTAGCGAGGGTCCAGGATTCTTGAGGTTGATGAAAGTGGATCAACAGCCGGGTAAAGACCCTTCGACGCAATCTCACGGCTCAACTCGGTTGTTGCATCGAGGTGAGCGAAGGTTGTGGCCGGGGCCGGGTCGGTGTAGTCATCGGCAGGAACGTAAATGGCCTGCAATGAGGTGATCGAGTGACCGCGAGTAGAGGTGATTCGCTCTTGCAAGAGACCCATCTCATCAGCCAGGTTTGGCTGGTAACCCACGGCCGATGGCATGCGGCCAAGCAGGGTCGAAACTTCAGAGCCGGCCTGTGTAAAGCGGAAGATGTTGTCGATGAACAACAACACGTCCTGCTTTTGAACATCGCGGAAGTACTCGGCCATCGTTAACGCAGAAAGCGCAACGCGAAGAC
>CAZLWT010000017.1:0-13342 GCA_964563325.1 uncultured Rhodoluna sp.
CGGCATACGAGATTTCTGAATGTGACGGAGTTCAGACGTGTGCTCTTCCGATCTCGAAGGTAGATTTGCCAGGTTATAAGCCGGTGACCAAGCCACATGGCAAGCAGATTCAGGCCGCGGCTCAGCTAATCGCAGATTCCAAAAAGCCGGTGCTGTACGTCGGTGGCGGAGTGATTCGCGCCGGTGCCAGCAAGGAACTTGCCAGACTCGCAAAAATCATCGGGGCGCCTGTCGTCACCACCTTGATGGCCCGAGGTGCCTTCCCCGACTCAGACCCGCAAAACCTTGGCATGCCAGGAATGCACGGTACGGTTCCGGCCGTGACCGCATTGCAAAAGGCCGATTTGCTCATCACACTGGGTGCTCGTTTCGATGACCGAGTCACCGGAGACGTGAAGAGCTTTGCACCAACCGCCAAGGTCATTCACGTTGATATCGACCCTGCCGAAATCGGCAAGATTCGATTCGCCGATGTGCCAATCGTTGGCGATGCCAAAGAAGTCATCTCAGAGCTAAACGAAGAGCTCACCAACCTTCTAAAGGGTGCAATGCCAGACATTGCCGACTGGTGGATTTTCGTCAACGGCCTCAAAGAGCGCTACCCACTCGGCTACAGCGACCCAGAAGACGGCAAACTTTCACCGCAGCACGTGATTCAGCGCATCGGTGAGCTAAGCGGCCCAGAGGCGATCTTTGCCGCCGGAGTCGGCCAGCACCAAATGTGGTCGGCGCAGTTCATCAAGTACGAACGACCAAATGCTTGGCTCAACTCGGGTGGCGCCGGAACCATGGGCTATTCGGTGCCAGCAGCCATGGGTGCCAAGGTTGCTCAGCCAGACCGCTTGGTGTGGTCAATTGATGGCGATGGATGTTTCCAGATGACCAACCAGGAGTTGGCCACCTGTGCCATCAACAACATTCCAATCAAGGTTGCCATCATCAACAACTCATCGCTTGGAATGGTTCGCCAGTGGCAGACCCTTTTCTATAACCAGCGCTACTCAAACACCGATCTGCACACCGGAACCGACACCATCATGATTCCGGACTTTGTAAAACTCGCCGAGGCCTACGGTTGCCTTGGAATTCGAGTCGAAAAAGAAGAAGAGATCGACGCCGCCATCAAGTTGGCAATCGAAACCAACGACCGACCAGTGGTGATCGACTTCATCGTTGGTCGCGACGCAATGGTTTGGCCGATGGTTGCAGCCGGCATGGCAAATGACGCCGTGCAGTACGCCCGCGATGCGGCCCCGGTTTGGGATGGTGAGGAGTAAAAATGTCGAAGCACGTTCTATCGCTCTTGGTTGAAGACAAACCAGGTTTGCTAACTCGCGTGGCCGGGCTCTTCGCCCGACGCGGATTCAACATCGAATCCCTCGCCGTGGGCACCTCAGAAATCGAAGGCCTCTCGCGCATCACCGTTGTGGTGACCGTGGAGGGCGCTCCGCTCGAGCAGGTCACCAAGCAACTCAACAAACTCATCAACGTAATCAAGGTGGTCGAGCTCGAGCCAGATCAGGCCGTGCAGCGCGACCACATGCTAATCAAGGTGCGCACCGATGCGGCAACTCGCAGCCAGGTGCTCGAGGCGGTAACCTTGTTTAGGGCTCGCGTCATCGACGTCGTGAGCGACGCGCTGATCATTGAAATCACCGGAGACACCGCAAAGTGCACGGCTTTCATCAAGGTTCTCGAACCATACGGCATCAAGGAATTGGTGCAGTCTGGAGTATTGGCTATGGGCCGTGGCTCAAAATCAATCACCGAGAAGGTGCTCAAGTAACCAAAAGCTTTGGGTTGCGCAACAGTGCATCCCAGTTCTAAACCAAGAAAACAAGGAGAAATACATTGGCCGAAATCTTTTATGACAAAGATGCAGACCTCTCGTTGATTCAGAGCCGCAAAGTTGCCGTTATCGGCTTCGGCTCACAGGGTCACGCACACGCGCTCAACCTGAAAGACTCAGGCGTTGACGTTGTTGTGGGCTTGCAAGAGGGTTCAAAATCCAAAGCCAAGGCAGAGGAGCAGGGCCTAAAGGTTCTCACCCCGGCCGAGGCCGCCAAGTGGGCCGACGTTATCGTTGTGCTTGCACCAGACCCACGCCAGCGCGACCTTTACACCGAATCAATTGAGCCAAACCTAGCCGCCGGCGATGCACTCGTCTTCGGTCACGGTTTCTCGATTCGCTACGGTTTCATCACCCCTCCAGCCGACATCGATGTGTTCCTTGTTGCTCCAAAGGGCCCTGGTCACATCGTGCGTCGCGAATACGTCGACGGTCGCGGAGTTCCAAACTTGGTAGCAGTTGAGCAGGACTTCACCGGAAACGCTTTGGCCCTTGGCCTTAGCTACTCGAAGGCTATCGGCGGAACTCGCGCCGGAACCATCAAGACCACCTTCACCGAAGAAACCGAAACCGACCTGTTCGGCGAGCAGGCAGTTCTCTGTGGTGGCGCTTCACAGCTCATCCAGTACGGTTTTGAGACCCTGACCGAAGCTGGCTACCAGCCTGAGGTTGCTTACTTCGAGGTTCTTCACGAGCTCAAGCTCATTGTTGACCTTATGTACGAGGGTGGCATTGCCAAGCAGCGTTGGTCAGTTTCTGACACCGCCGAGTACGGTGACTACATTTCTGGCCCACGCGTCATTGGCCCAGAGGTCAAAGAGCGCATGCGCGAAGTGCTAACCGACATCCAGGACGGCACCTTTGCCCGTCGCTTCGTAGCCGACCAAGATGCCGGTGCACCAGAGTTCTTGGCGCTGCGCGCCAAGGGCGAGGCTCACCCAATCGAGGCCGTTGGTCGCGGGCTGCGCAAGCTGTTCTCGTGGATCAAGAACAACGACGAGTACGAAGAGGGCAAGGCGGCTCGCTAAAGCCGATCTTCAGATCTTGGTGGAGCCCAATCTTAGGATTGGGCTCCACTCTTTTAACCTCAGGTTTGCACCGCCAACCCAAGCGGGCTAGACTGTAGGAAGCCAAAGACCGCCGGTTTCGGTAGTGGGCAAATCCAAAGAGTAAAATCCAAGGTTTTGCGTGCCACCGACGAAGGCCCGCAATAAAGCGGCACCTGCGCAGGAGTTATAGAAAAGTTTTTCTTGGGTTTTCTCAAGACATCACGGCTCTGTGCGCTTGCGCCAGAGCCATTTTTATTTACCGGGTCATCGGGCTACCGGCAATAACAAATCAAGGAGTGCCATGGCGAACAAGGTTGAAACCGTCGCCGAGCTGACGAAGAAATTCTCAGACTCGAATGCGATTGTGCTCACCGAGTACCGCGGACTCACTGTAGCCCAGCTTAAAAACCTGCGCCGTTCAATCAGTGCTGACGCGACCTACGCCGTGGCAAAGAACACGCTGCTAACCATTGCTGCAAAGAACGCCGGGGTGACCGCTTTTGAAGGTCAACTCGTCGGTCCTTCGGCAATCGCTTTCGTATCCGGTGACGCTGTCGCCGTTGCAAAAGCCCTGCGTGACTTTGCCAAGGCAAACCCTCTGCTAGTTGTAAAGAGCGGATACCTTGACGGTGTCGCCCTTTCTGCTGAAGAGGTCAAGAAGCTTGCCGATCTCGAATCTCGCGAAGTGCTGTTGGCTATGGCCGCCAGCGTCTTCAAGGCTTCGCTATTCGGTGCCGCTTACTTGTTCAACGCTCCTCTTGCTGCTGCGGTTCGCGCCGTAGACGCATTGCGCGAAAAGCAAGAGAACGCTTAGTTCCAAACGACTTAACAAAACAAATCCAAGGAGAAACACATGGCAAAGCTGACAACTGACCAGCTCATCGAGGCATTCAAGGAGCTTTCGCTCATTGAACTCAGCGAGTTCGTAAAGAAGTTTGAAGAAGTATTCGAAGTTTCCGCTGCTGCTCCAGTTGCTGTTGCAGCTGCTGCTCCTGCTGCCGCTGAAGCCGTTGAAGAGAAGGACTCATTCGACGTCGTTCTTGAGGCTGCTGGCGACCAGAAGATCCAGGTCATCAAGGAGGTTCGTGCACTCACTAACCTAGGTCTTGGCGAAGCCAAGGCTGTTGTTGACAGCGCACCTTCGGTTGTTATCGAAGGCGCAAGCAAGGATGCTGCTGAGAAGGCAAAGGCTGCCCTCGAAGGCGCTGGCGCAAAGGTTACCCTTAAGTAATCTCGTCTCACATCTTGAAACCCGTCAGGCTTTAGGGTCTGACGGGTTTCGTTTTATTTACCAAATGCACCTGAGAAGAGATTGGCCATTTTGTCTGTCATCCAAAGTCCTAGCGCAATCACCCAGCGTCAGCGCATAACTTTCATCCTGCTGCTCGGCGGGTTGATGACCCTAATGCCTTTCACGATTGACCCTTACCTGCCGTCTTTTCCAAATATCGCCAAGTATTTCTCGGCAACCCAGGCCACCATCCAGTTCACCCTCACCGGCGTGACCTTGGGTTTTGCGCTCGGCCAAATCCTTGCCGGCCCGCTAAGCGATGCGCTAGGCCGACGCCGCCCGCTGCTAGCCGCCAACCTGCTATTTGCACTTGGTGCGGTTGGGTCATTTTTGGCCCCAAACGTTCAACTCTTTTTTGCCGGCCGAGTCTTGATGGCTCTTGGTGCTTCGGCCGCCACGGTGGTTGCCGCCGCCGTAATTCGTGACCTCTACGTTGGCCTGCCGATGGTCAAGATGCTGTCTCGGGTCTATCTGATTCAGGGTGCCGCCCCAATCCTTGGCCCGATCCTCGGTTCGCAACTGCTTCGATTCGTTTCCTGGCAGCAACTTTTCTTGATTTTTGGGTTGTTTTCGGCGCTCATTCTTGTTTTGGCCGGCCGGTATTTGGTCGAGACCCTGCACTTCGATGACCGTCGCTCAAGTGGCATTGCGGGCATGGTTGGCCGCTTTCGTGCAGTCTTGCGCGACCGCATTTACGTTGGGCTCGTGGTCTATTCGGTGGTGCAAACGGTTGCCCTGTTTGGTTACCTAAACGTGGTTTCCTATCTTTTCCAAGATGGATACGGGTTGAGCGCCGCCAACTTTGGCTTCCTGTTCGCGATCAACTCTTCCTGCTCATTCGTTGGCCTTCAGGTTGTCGCCCGGCTCAGCCGCCGCATCCCACCGCAGTGGCTTTTGGTGTTTGCCGCCAGTTTGGCCAGCCTTTCGGGTTTGGGTTTGGTCGCGGTTGCCCTGTGGCACCTGCCCATTTGGGTGGCAGCCAGCTGCTTTGCCTTGTTCATCTTTAGCTTTGGCGCCAGTTTTACCCCGATTAGCGCAATCTCGCTGGCTCAGCACGGTTCCGAGGCTGGCACCGCCGCCTCGTTGATGGGGGTGCTCAACTTTGTTGTTACCAGTTTGGTTTCCCCACTCTTCGGATTTCTCTCGGTGACCAACTCCGGGGGAGTCGGCTTGGTGATTGCCGGTTGCTACGGAGTTGCATTGTTCAGCCTATTTTTCATCGTGCGTCCAAATCAGGTTCCGGCGATGGCAAAATAGTTTCATGGCTCGGGTGCTGATAAATCATGGTTGGACTAACCAACGACCGACCGAGCATTGGCAAAATATCGCGGCCACGGCGCTGCGGCAGCAGGGGCACCAGGTGCAGTACCCGCAGTATCCGCAGACCGAAATGCCGGTCTTTGAGCATTGGCAGCACTTGCTGCTTGCCGAGCTGCGGCAGCAGATTGACATTGGCCAAGCCGCCGGCGAACGCATCGTTATTGCCCATTCCCTTGGCTGCATAAACTTTCTGTTGGCCGCCCAGCGCGGTTTAATCACCGAGCCGGTGGACCGATTGCTTTTGGTGGCCCCGGCCGAATCGGTTCGACTTGCCCAGATACCGGATTTCCAGTTTGATCTCAGCGATTCCCAGCTGGCCAACTCGCTAAAAACCGCGGCCAAATCGGTGACTCTGATCGGCAGCGACCAAGACGACTGGAACCCAAGCGGCCTCCAAACCAGCTTTGGCGACGCCTTGCAACTCGAGGCCATAATCATCGAGGGCGCCGGGCATCTAGCCCTAGGCGATGGATGGGGTCCTTGGCGCGGGCTGATCGACTGGGTGAATGACCCGGCTGCCAATCTAACAATTCGATAGTTTCGGCTGAACCTAACTGCCACGGCCGCACCGCCTAGGTAGGCTGGGGGAATGCGAATTCTTCTAGTGGGCGCCGGCGGTGTTGGCGATGCAATCGTCAAGATCGCAGCCGAGCGCGATTTCTTTGAACTCATGGTTGTTTCCGATTACGACGTTTCTCGGGCCGAGGCCTCAATTGCTTGGGTTGCCAATAAGTACGGTGCCGAAAGCGCTAGGCGATTTGTGGCCGACAAGATCGATGCCTCGAGTGCCGCCAACGTGGCCGAGTTGGCCAGGGTTCACGGCATCACCCACATTTTGAACGCGGTGGAACCGAAGTTTGTGCCGACCGTATTTTCGGGGGCCTTCACCGCAGGAGTGCACTACCTGGACATGGCGCTTAGTCTTTCCGAGCCGCACGAAACCGACCCGTATCACCTGCCCGGCATCAAACTCGGCGACAGCCAGTTTGCGCTAAATGAGCAGTGGAAGCGCGCCGGCAAGTTGGCGCTGGTTGGCATGGGCGTGGAGCCTGGGCTCTCGAACGTGTTCGCGCGCTATGCTGCCGAGCACCTTTTCAGCGAGATCGATGAGATCAGCACTAAAGATGGCGGCAACCTAGTGGTGCGCGACGAGGCCGGTAACGAAATCTTTGCCCCAAGCTTTTCGATTTGGACCACGGTCGAGGAATGCTTGAACCCACCGATTATCTATGAGCGCGATAAGGGCTGGTTTACCACCGAACCGTTTAGCGAACCAGAGATATTCGAGTTTCCGGAGGACATCGGTTCGGTCGAGTGCGTGAATGTTGAGCACGAAGAGATCACGATGTTGCCACGCACCATCGATGCCAGGCGCGTGACGTTTAAATACGGTCTGGGCAGCGAGTTTATTGACGTTCTAAAAACCCTGCACAAGTTGGGCCTTGATGCCACCAAACCGGTTCGGGTTCGCTCGGCTCAGGGGCCTTTGGATGTTGCCCCGCGTGACTTGGTGGCTGCGGTGCTTCCCGACCCGGCCAAAATTGGCCCCCGGATGGAGGGCAAAACCTGCGCTGGGGTCTTGGTCACCGGAAAAGATCAAGACGGCCGCGACCGCGCCACGTATCTTTATCACATTGCCGATAACGCTTGGACCATGGAAAACTACCAGGCACAGTGTGTGGTTTGGCAAACCGCTTTCAACCCACTGATTGCCCTAGAGCTCATGGCGAATGGAGCCTGGGTGGGCGAGGGCGTGCTTGGTGCTGACTCGTTCGATGCCAAACCGTTCTTAGATCTCATGGCTTCTAGCACCGGCTACAAACAGCGCTGGGTTGCCCAAGAACGGCTGCCAGCAAGCCCACTGCGCAAACCGTAGGATAGAAAAATGGTGGATTACGACGTTGTAATCATCGGCTCGGGATTTGGTGGGTCGGTGGCTGCACTGCGCCTGATTGAAAAAGGGTACCGGGTACTGGTAATCGAGTCGGGTCGACGCTTTGCCGACGATGAATTTGCCAAAAACTCGTTCGAGGTCAAAAAGTTTCTGTTCTTGCCAAAACTTGGGATGCACGGAATTCAACGGGTAGACCTGCTCAAAAATGTCTTAGTTATGTCGGGGGCCGGCGTCGGCGGCGGATCTTTGGTCTATGCCAACACTCTTTATCGACCACCGGCCCCGTTCTTCGAAACCGGCTCGTGGGCCGGCATCGCCAACTGGCAAAGCTTGCTAGAACCATACTTTGACCAAGCCGAACGTATGCTCGGGGTTGAGGTAAACCCATTTTTGAGCCCAAGCGACGTGGCCATTCAGCGCGTGGCAGCCAAGATCGGAAAACTAGACACCTTCCGGATGGCACCGCTCGGAATCCATTTTGGAACCGCAGGCAAAACCGTTGCCGACCCTTATTTTGGCGGAATAGGCCCTGCCCGCACCGGTTGCATCAACTGCGGCGAATGCATGACCGGTTGCCGACACGGGGCCAAAAACACCCTGGTCAAAAACTACCTTTACCTAGCCGAATCAGCCGGCGCCACGGTGTGGAGCTTGACCACCGTGACTGACTTCAGCCAACAGGCCGACGGAAGTTATAAGGTGCAGGTTGCACCGACCCCGGGGTCGAAGGGCAAGTATCCATCGCGGGTTCGAAAGGCCGAAGGAAGCCTCGGAATCACCGAGGTGACCGCTGGCCAGGTAATTGTGGCCGCTGGCGCCCTTGGCACCGCCAAGCTCTTGCAGGGCATGAAGGCCCAGGGAAAGTTGCCAAAGATAAGCGCGCGATTGGGCGAGTTCAGCCGCACCAATTCCGAATCGCTATTGGGCGTGGTCGCCCGTGGGCACGAAGTTGACTACAGCAGTGGCTCGGCAATCACCTCGTCAATCTTCCCGACCCCAGACACCCACATCGAACCGGTGCGGTATGGCAAGGGCAGTGGCCTGATGGGCTTGCTGCAGAGCGTTATCGCATCTGGCAAGGCTGGGCAGAACCCAAACTTTGGCCGCTTGGTTTGGGTGACCCTCACAAACCTGCACCGGCTTCCGAGTTTTTATAACCTGCGGGACTGGCCCGAGCGAACCCTCATTCTGCTGGTGATGCAAGCCCGCGATAACTCGCTAAACACCTTTGCTAAGCGCAAGCTCTTCGGCGGCCACAAACTCACCTCGCGCCAGGGTTTCGGTGAACCAAACCCGGCCTGGGTTCCGGCTGGCCACGAGGTTGCCCGCGAACTTGCGAAAGACATGAACGGCACACCGGGTGCGGTAATCGGCGAGCCCTTCGGCATACCCTTGACCGCCCACTTTCTTGGCGGCTCGGTTATCGGTGAAACCGCCGAAACCGGCGTGGTGGACCCATACCTGCGCGTGCATGGAATGATTGGACTTCACATTTTTGACGGCTCAACACTTTCGGCCAATCCGGGAGTGAACCCCTCGCTCAGCATTACGGCTCAGGCCGAATGGGCCGCGGCTCACTGGCCAAATTTGGGGGAGTCAGACCCAAGGCCCGCGCTTGGCGAGCTGTTTCAAGTGGTCGAGCCGGTCGAGCCTAGGCAACCCGTGGTGGCCAAGGCCTCGTTCGGGGCTTTACGGCTGCCGATTCGCCCCAGGTAGCGGTTTAGCTAGCCTCAGCCTCAGCCCTAGCTTCAGCTTCGTCCTCAGCCTCGGCGGCCCGGTAGCGCAACTCGATGCCCTGACCGATATAGGTTGACCCGATTATGACTATCGCTCCGATGACGCTTAGCCAGGCCAAGGTCTCGCCACCTATCAAAACGGCCACGATGACCGCCCAAATCGGCTCGGTTGAGTTGAGCAGGCTGGCCCGCGAGGCCGAGGTGCGCCGGATTGCCCAGAGCAAGCCGACAAAACCAAACACCGTGCAAAACACCGATAAGAACCCGAGAATGAGCCACTCTCGCAAACCATAACTGTGAACGGCAATAGAGGCACCGTTCAGGTCTGAAACCAGATAAACCAGGCCGATGAAGGCAACCTGGATCGTGGTTATGTTAAACGAGTCACCCTGCTTGCTCTTGGACAACATTCCCTGCGAGGCCGTTGCCCCGGCCCTTAGCACCGCGGCAATCAACATGAGGGCATCGCCCAGGTTCGGTGATTTGAATCCGTTGCCAGAAACCAGCAAACCAACCCCGAGAACCGCGGCCGTGGCCGCGTAAAAGAACGGCTTGGGCAGCCAGGATCGACGCCAGGCGCTTTCGATAATCGGCGTAAATATGATGGTGAGGCTGATGATGAGACCGGCATTGGTGGCACTGGTTATTTTTATGCCATTGGTTTCAAACAGCATGATGATGACCACCATCAAGCCATACAGCGAGCCAAGTTGCAGGTCGGTTTTGCTGAAGCCCTTTTTTCGGAAGACCCAAATGACCAGCATGATCACCGCCGAGATGCTGAATCGCACCCCGAGCAAAGCCTGGAATGAGGAGAACGGCAAAAGCGTTTTGGCGGCCAGATAGCTGGCCCCCCAAAACAGGGCAACCAAGAGCAACAGCAGGTCAACTCGACTGGCAGAGATGGCTGCCCGAAGGCGAGACTTTTCATTCATGCAAAATCACTAACTCCTGATACCAAATAATTTATTTAGTCGGCCCTGCGAGAGCGCTGCGCCGAAAATGACAATGAAACCGCCGACTATCTCAAACCAGGTGATTTCCTCGGCTAGCAAAATCGACCCGGCGATCACCGCTACCAAGGGCGACAAATAGGTGACTGAGTTGGCGATTGCGCTGCCGGCGACGTTCATGAGTCGGTAGTACCAGAGGTAGGCGATGCCGGTGCCAACCGACCCCAAAATCAAGATTCCCAACACGGCGGGCCAGGTTATTGGGCCAATCAGCAGTGGCCCGCTGAAATAAAAAGGCGCAATCAAAACGGCCGCAATGCTGGTTTGGGCAACCACCTGCATCTCGGCCCCCAGTTTCATTGGCGAGACGTATTTGCGCGCATAGGGGCCGCCGATGCCGTAAAGGGTGACGGCTAGAGCCAAAGCGCCGATGGCCCAAGCATCGGCCGTGCCAAAACCGTTCCAAACCCCAAGCACAACTAAAACGCCAATAAAGCAGATGCCCAGCCCAACCAGCAGGTAGCGGCGGGGTTTCTCTGACCTAAAAGCAATGAGGATTACCAGCACCGTTGTGATTGGGGTCGCGGCGTTCATGATGCCGGCAAGAGCCGAGCTCACCTGAGTTTCGGCATAGGCAAAGAGCACGCTTGGCAGGGCATTCATACAGAGGCTGATTACCAACAGGTGCAGCCAGTTTTTTAAACCGCGAGGCCAAGCTTGGCGCTTGAAAAGCGCAATGATCAAAAGTGGTAGCGCCCCGAAAAACATGCGCCAAAATCCGACTCCGGTCGGCGGCAGCATCGTGACAGCCAGAGCGATGAAAAGGAATGAACAGCCCCAAACTATTCCAGATGCGAGGTAATCAAAAAGCCAGTTGCTGGTTGGATTCGACTTCGATTTTGAAAGGGGCACTACAGAAGCCTAAATGAAATGTTTGGAAACAATTTCGGCGGATTCCCGCAATCGTTCTAGAGTTAATCCATGCCTATTTATGACAACATCACCCAGGTAGTTGGAAACACGCCTCTGGTTAGAATCAATCGCCTAATCAAGTCACCCGCCGAGGTGCTTGCCAAACTTGAGTTTTATAACCCGAGTGCAACGGTGAAAGACCGAATCGGAATCGCGATGGTTGATGCCGCTGAGCGTTCGGGTCAACTAAAGCCCGGTGGAACCATCATCGAAGCGACTTCGGGCAACACCGGAATCGCTCTGGCAATGGTTGGAGCCGCCCGAGGCTACCGAGTTGTTCTGACAATGCCGGATTCGATGAGCCGCGAGCGTCGCACCCTATTGCGCGCCTATGGTGCCGAACTGGTGCTAACCCCGGCCGCCGTTGGCATGAAGGGTGCTGTTGCCAGATCTGAAGAGCTGGGCTTGGAAATCGAAGGATCGGTTTTGGTTCGCCAGTTCTCGAACCTCGCCAACCCAGAGATTCACCGTCAGACCACCGCTCAGGAAATCTGGAAAGACACCAACGGTGAAGTCGCCGCATTCGTTGCCGGAATCGGCACCGGAGGCACCATTACCGGAGTGGGTCAGGCCCTAAAAGCACTAAACCCGGACATCAAAATCTTTGCGGTTGAACCGGCCGCCTCACCAATCTTGAACGGTGGAACCGCGGCTGGTCACCCGATTCAGGGAATCGGCGCCAACTTCATTCCAGACATCCTAGACACCACCATCTACGATGAGGTGCTTGACGCCAGCAACGAGGACGCCCTTGATTACGCGCGCCGCGTCGCCACGGAAGAGGGCATCCTAGGCGGAATTTCATCGGGCGCAGCCCTGTGGGCAGCCGACCAAATCGCTCAGCGCCCAGAGTTTGCCGGCAAGAAAATTGTGGTCCTGCTAGCTTCCTTCGGCGAACGCTACCTATCTTCAGTGCTCTATCAACACCTTCAGGACGTAGACTAAAAAGTACTTTGATACGTTTTCGCGAGGACATCGCCAACGGCCTCGAGCGTGACCCCTCGGTCATCTCGGCGGTCGAATTGGTGTTAACCTCACCCGGTTTGCACGCGGTTTGGTGGTATCGGGTCGCGCATCAGGTTTGGTCTTGGCGCTTGCGCATTCTGGCCCGAGTTATTTCTAACATCGCTCGCTGGTTTACCGGAATCGAAATACATCCGGCCGCCAAAATCGGCCGCCGATTCTTCATAGATCACGGCATGGGCGTGGTGATTGGGGAAACCTCGGTCGTTGGCGACGATGTGATGATTTATCACGCCGTGACCTTCGGGGCTAAAGCCACAAAGGCGGTAAAGCGCCACCCAACGGTCGGCAATCGAGTGCTAATCGGCGCGGGCGCCATCATGATTGGCGACATCACCATTGGTGACGATGTAAAAATCGGGGCCAATGCCGTGGTTACCAAAGACGTGCCCGCCGGAGCCGTGGTTATCGGCCCCGCCGCGCATCGTCTTAAATAAAACTAGACGCCCAAGAAACTAAACGGCTAAGAAACTATACGGTCGCAGTCTGCACCCAAGCCGTAGCGTTGGCTGGTAGCCACCGACCCACAACTTCAGCGCTGCTCAGCAAAACCTCACCGGCCGGCAGCTTGATTGCCACATCGCCAAAGTTGGTAATCGAATGCCAGCCGTTTTGACGTTTGAAGTGCACCACGTTGCGATTGAAAAAATGATCAACCCAGGTTAGGCTTTCTTCGGACTGTAGCTGCTTGCGCAGTGCCAGGGCCTCGCGGTAAAGATTCAAAGTTGACTCGGGATTAGCCTCTTGAGCCTCGACCGACAGAGCGCCAAACCAGGCCGGCTGCGGAAGGTGCGAGCCGCGTTTTCCAAACCCAAAAGACTTGCCTTCGATGGCCCAGGGCAGCGGCACCCGACATCCATCGCGGCTTCCGGCTTTGCCCGGGTTTCTAAACCACTGCGGGTCTTGCATTTGATCGCTTGGGATTTCGGGAGCCTCAAACAGCCCAAGTTCCTCGCCCTGATAAAGATAGGTTGAACCGGGCAGCGCCAAAATCAGCATCGTGGCGGCCTTGGCACGGGCCAGGCCAAGAGCCTTGTTTGGTTTCGGGTCGGTTCCCTTGCTCTGGTACCACCGAGCCCAATCGAATCCGGTCGGCAGCCCAAAACGCGTGGCATGTCTGACCACGTCGTGGTTCGAGAAGACCCAGGTGCTTGACGACCCGGCCTTGATTGACTCGAGCAGATTGTAATCAATGGTTTTACGAAACTTCCTGGCATTCCAAGGGGTTCCAAGCAGGTCAAAGTTGAAGGCCTGC
>CAZLWT010000018.1:0-8191 GCA_964563325.1 uncultured Rhodoluna sp.
AGCACGGTGCGCAGCCAGCTCAGAATACTTTTGGATAGCGCCCTTGCCCCGACCGGTTGGTGCCTTGTCGAGCCACCACGAGTCACCCTGCGCAGCAGTTGCTCAGAACGACGCCCAAGCAGGTTGGCTTGGATGAGCCACAGACCAGCGCCCAACATCAAGCCAAGCGTTAAACTCAAGGCAGAGGTCAAACTCAAGCCAAGTGTCAAACTCAGGGCAAGACCGAACTTCTCTGCCATCAGCTATCGGCTCGCTTCCCGGTTTCGACTGCGAAAACCCTTGGAGCGGCTGGCAATGCCGACAGGTAGTGAATCATTCGATAGGCAAAGACCGAAACCAATAACCCAATCGCCAAGATGGTTGCCCCGCCACTCGAGTTATAAACCGCCGCGTTCTCAGGCCTAACCGCAAGCAGGCTAACGATCAGCCAGGGCGATGCGACCGCCAACTTTGCTGTGCCAACGACCCATCCCTGTTTGGATTCGATTTCGCCCCAGAGCGCGGTATCGCGTCTTATTTGCCTGGCCTGCGCTCGCAGAGAGGTTGCCAAGCTGTTGCCACCAACCTGGGCCACCACCTGTAGCAGTTCTATCGTGCGATCAGCATTTGCCTCACCAAGCTCAGTCTTTAGCCACCCTAAAGCGACTTTGCTTTCGCTACCCGAGTCAAGAATCCTCAGCGCCGTGGCGAAGGTCTTGCGCAGCCGCAGCGGCCCATGCCTTGCCAAATCGCCAAAACCGTCCTCAAGCGACCCACCGGAGGATATTCCCGAGACCAAGGTTTCGACCACCTCGGGCCAGGCCTTTGCCAGGTCTCGTCGTCTAGCCTTAGCGCGCCCAACAAGCAGTTCGAATGCGAAACCCAAAGTTGCAACACCGATGCAGACCCCAAGTGCGGTCACCCCACTCAGAGCCGCCACCCAAACAGCCGCCAGACCAGCCGCAACGACCACGAGCACGATGAAACGCGCGGGGCTAAATCTTGCCAGGCCAGCGCCCTCAAGGGTCGAGCGCAACCAGCTCATGATTGCACCTCATAAAGCTGTTCAAATTGAAAATCTTGGCTGAGTGGGTTCCAGGTGGGGCGAATAATCTCTTTTACCCTGCGCTGGCGGTCAGCGGTAAGTTCGCAGTGCACCACCAAATCGATGCAGGCACCAACGGTTGGATTCACGAAGGAACTCGTGATGTTTTGCCCGGCCAGGAGTGGAAGCGTGCAAAGTTTTAGAATCGCATCGCGAGCCGAGTTTGCGTGAATGGTTGATAGGCCCGGTAGCCCGGAATTCAGGGCAATCAGCAGGTCAAGGCTCTCGGCTTCACGCACCTCGCCAACCACTATCCGAGTCGGGCGCATTCTCAGGGCTTCTTTGACGAGCCTT
Organism: uncultured Rhodoluna sp.; assembly: GCA_964563325.1. Taxonomy (GTDB): domain Bacteria; phylum Actinomycetota; class Actinomycetes; order Actinomycetales; family Microbacteriaceae; genus Rhodoluna. Next base: position 1,379 of record CAZLWT010000018.1, read on the forward strand.
CGCAAGCTCACTTCGCCGGCCCCCTCTAGATTGGGTTGCCTGGTTTGAAGCGCCACCCAATCCTGGTGCTCAACCCACACCTCAAAGGTTTCCTCAACGCTTACCACTCGCTCGCCCGCGCCAACGGCCGCAAGCAGAGCACACAACATGGTGGTTTTACCAGCCTGAGTAGCCCCAGATACCAGAATGTTTTGACCATTATTCATGGCCTCGCTCAACAATCTGGCCTGTGGTCCGGGCAATGAGCCGGCTGCGACAAGGTCGCTGAGCCCAAGCAGGCGACGATTGAACTTACGAATGTTAACCGACCAGTGCTTCTTGGTGATATCTGGGATAACCACGTGCAAGCGTGACCCGTCTGCCAGCGATGCATCGACAAAGGGAACCGATCGATCGATGCGTCGACCGGTGTGGCGCAGCATGCGCTCGATGATGGCTTGCAATTGCTCGGCAGACAACTCGACTTGCAGGTTGCTCTGAATGCCGGCTTTTGCCGTAAAAATCTGATTCGGCCGGTTGATCCAAAGTTCTTCAACCTCGGGGTCGTCAAGAAAAGGTTGCAAGACACCGAATCCAACGAGTTGGTTGGCCACCTCGAGGCGAAGACCCGCTTCAAGGTCTGCAAAACCACTAACGGTCTGACCCTCTGCGAGATCATCGATGCTCGCGTCGATTGCTCGGTAGACCTGACGTTTTGAGGGCTGAGCAACGGCTAAGGCTCGTTGCCTGGCAGCCTCGGTGACAGTGTGCAGAATGTTTGGCAAAACCTGACCCCCTTAGATTGGCTTCGCTAGCAACTATTGCATTGACCGAGTTTGGCGTTTAGAAGTTATCCACAGTCAGGTTGCCGTTAGAATAGAAACGCATGCGGGAGTGGCGAAATTGGCAGACGCACTGGATTTAGGTTCCAGCGCCGCAAGGTGTGCGGGTTCAAGTCCCGCACCAAAAAATTACGACTTTCGGGTCGTATTTTTTGTTTAACCGGCCCTTGATTGCACGAGTGCAACGGCTACCCCGGCGTCGACAATCCCAACTCCGCAGCGCAGTGCCTGTTGCCCACACTCGGTGCTGGCGCCAAACGGTTGAGCGGTGGTAGAAAGCGCATTTGCCACCTCGTCGGGAGTGATCGTTCTATCAACCGAGTAAAGCAGCGCCACCACTCCGCTAACCACCGGTGCCGACAAACTGGTGCCCTCGAGCAGAGCGTATTCGGGGTTGCCAACGGTGGACTTGCCATCGTTTAAGAGCACAACCACGTCGCCAAGACTTTGATCCGGAGCTCCATCCGGATTTTGTGCGTCGCCGCCGGGAGCCGAAATGTCTACCCCGCTTCCCCAGTTTGAATAGACTGCTCTGTCGCCGGTATAACCGGTGGCTGCAACGTTTATGGTGCCGTCACAGTTGCCGGGGTAGGAACTTGTCGCCACGCTATTGGAGTTGCCAGCGGCTGTCACGATGGTAACCCCCGATGCCCTCACCGCGCTCAAGGTCTCGTTGGTCGCGGCATCACAGGCCTCAAACGACTCGGTGCCGAGCGAAAGATTTATCACATCGGCGGGAAACCGGTTGGTCGGCACGGCGATTCCGTCACCGATTTTGAAACCGGCCGACCAGTTGAGTGCCGCGATGAGGTCTGAGACCGTTGAACCATGCGATGACAGCACCCTGACGGGCAAAACCCTCACGGTTGGGGCCACACCGATGATTCCAATGTTGTTCTTGGTTGCCGCAACCGTACCGGCCACACTCGTGCCGTGCCAAGAACTGTAGGTGGAGGGGTCATTGGCATCAAAGGTTTGAGGGTCATAGTCCCCGGGATCGATTGGGTTGGAATCCCATCCATCGCCATCATTTGAAACTGTTGCGTCGCTGACGAAATCGTAGCCATAGAAACTGCCGTTGGAGTTCTTGGTGATTTGCGAGTCTAGGTCGGGGTGCGCGGTTATGCCCGTGTCAATGACGGCAACGGTGACCGCTGAAGACCCGGTGGTCGTGGGCCAAGCATTCTGCGTGTTCACTCCGGTAGGCCCATCAAGATGCCACTGCTGGTTGTAGTAGGGGTCCGAAATGGCCAATAGATTGCTTGCGAAGCGAACCCCACGCAGGTTGATGGCCGACAGAATGACCTGATAGGAAACCCCGGTTATGAGGCCGGTGAACGAGCAACTCTGGTTTACCGTCTGACAGGTAACGCTTAGCACCCCGGGAGCCATTGCGATTGCGGTGTAGCGAAGCGGCAAACCACCAGCCTGTGTGTAAGTGGGTTTCGCCCAGGATGGGAAATGCGTCGTGGTGGCAAAGCGCGAACCAAGAAAGACTGGCGGATCAGGAATCGTGGTTGGGATTATGGTTGCGGCCAAAGAACTAACACCGGTGCGGGTGCCGGCTGAAAAGCGACTGAGGGCCGCCACCTTGAAACGATATTTAACGCCGGCGAACAATCCGGTGGTAAGGGTAATTTTCGTAGCCGTGGATCTGGTGTTGGTGACCACTGTTTGATAGGTGAGCCCGCCATTTGCGCTGCGCATCACCTGGTAGCCAACAATGCGACTGCCATAGAGGTACCTGGGCGCAAGCCAAGAAAGACCAACCGTGGCGCGATTTGGGTAAGCCGACGTGAAAGCGTCTCGAGCGAGTAGATTTCTTGGCGCAGAAGCCTTAGCGAGCAGATAAATCGGTTGCAACCCAGAATTCGTCAGCGGTTGCCCCATGGCAACAACCGGCAATCGTCGGTCAACGGTCACTATCAAAACCCGGCTATCCCTGCGCAAACTCTCGGCCGCCCGCTTTGCCTCAGCGAATGTCACCGGGTGCACAAAAACTAAGGAGTGATAGCCACGCCCAAGGGCTTGCCCAGACTTCAAATCGAGCTTGGTTTTCTTTGAGCCGGTCGGGGTTCCATCATCGGCAAGGACCTTGACCCCCGGCTTGTACTTCACAACTAGCCCAATCAGGCTCTTATGATTGGCCGAGGTATCAGGGCCAACCTTTGTGAAGTATTGAAAGGTTAGGACAATTACTGCCACCAGTACCGCTGACAAAACCGCCACCCAAGGTTTTCGCACACTTCCAAACTACTAATGGAAGCGGCTAAAAATCCAGATAAATTTTGATGAACCCGACAGCTAAAGCGACTTCTGCATCAGGTACGTGCCAAGCCAACGGCCAAACTTAAATCCGACCTTGCCAAGGTGACCTTGGGTTTTGAAGCCAAAACGACTGTGCAGCGCGATTGAGGATTCCGCCCCACGGTCCGAAATGACCGCGACAATCTCTTTGAATCCGGCGGCTCGACTGCGTTCGATTAACTCGGTAAGCAACTTGGTTCCGATGCGCTTTCCCATGGCTGCCGGATGCAGGTAAATGGTGTCTTCGACGGTCTTCCGAAACGCCGACTTCTGTCGCCACGGCGCCACATAAGCGAAACCAACCAGTTGGCCACCGGGGCTGACCGCCACGATGAACGGGTATTCCAAGCCGTTCAACCAGGTGAACTTTTCGACCCAGTCGTTCAGTTTCATTGGATCAACATCAAAGGTAATCACGCTGTTTTGAATGTAGTAGTTGTAGATTTCGAGAACGACAGGCATGTCTTCGAGCGTTGCGGCTCGTATAACGGTTTCGCCAACGACCTCGGCCGGCTTATTTCTAAGCTTGCGAACCAGCCGCCAGCGGGCTTCAGAATCCAGTGACAAATCGTTCTCCTAACTAGACCAATCTATCGGTGAAAACCCGTGCGCTTCGAGCGCCGCGTTCACCTTAGAAAATGGGCGACTGTCAAAAAAGCCTCGACTTGCCGAGAGCGGGCTGGGGTGCGCCGATTGAATCACGGTGGCCGAAGGCAGAAGCGTTGCAACCTGCCCGGCTTTAGCCCCCCAAAGCACTGCCACCAAACCAACCGGATGCGCCTCGGCCAAAACTCGAATCACGGCTTCGGTGAAATCTGCCCAACCCAAATTTTCGTGACCGCCGGCAACACCAAGCTGGGTGGTCAGGTGGCGATTCAAAAGAAAAACACCCTGGTCTTGCCATTTGCTGAGGTCACCGCCGGTCGTCACTTGCTCACCGAGGTCGGCGTTTAGTTCTTTCAAAATATTTTGCAGGCTTCTCGGCAGCTTTTTGGCGTTCGAGTCCACGGCAAAGGCCAAGCCAATGGCAACACCTTGCGATGGATACGGGTCCTGCCCCAAAATGATCACCCGAACGTTCTCGATCGGCAGCTGAAAGGCTCGCATAATCAGGTGTTGAGGCGGCACCGTTTCGCCAGCAGAGGCTTGCAACTTTGATTCCACCGATTCGAGGAAGGCCTGTTGTTCGGCGAGCGCGAGCTGCCAACTCACATCCATCGACTCAAATAGCATCTCTCAATCGTAGGTCGCCCCAATGTGCCAGAATGGCAACAACATCTGAAGGAGAAATCTTGAAATACTCGGATCTAGCCGCTGAAGCCAACGGATACCTGAATGTGGTGCAGGAAGTGCGTCGCGACCTGCATCAGATACCCGAGTTTGGTTTGCAACTGCCAAAAACCCTTGAGCGCGTTTTGGCTTCGGTGCACGGTTTAGGTGAGATTCACAAGAGTGAAACCATCACCTCTGCGGTGCTTCACATCAAGGGCGCCCAGCCAGGCCCGACAGTTCTGTTGCGCTTCGACATGGACGCCTTGGCAGTGGTTGAAGACACCGGGCTGCCCTATGCCTCAACCAACGGATACATGCATGCCTGTGGGCACGATTTGCACATGGCGATTGGCGTTGGAACCGCACACCTGATTGCCACCCACGCGGCTGAACTAAAGGGCGACGTGCTGATCTTCTTCCAACCCGGTGAAGAAGGGCACAACGGTGCCGGAGTGATGATTGACGAGGGCGCTCACCTCGTAAGCGGTCAGAAGCCGATTGCGGCCTTTGGCGTGCACGTTTTCTCGGGCCTCGCGCCACGCGGACTATTTCTAACCAAGCCAGGGCCGATGATGGCCTCGGCAGGCGACATGGTGGTGCGTTTTAAAGGCAGCGGGGGCCATGGCTCGTCACCTTGGCTGGCAAAAGAGCCGATCAGTGCGATGGCCGAGGCCATGTCGGCGTTGCAGACCATGGTCGCCAAACGCTTCAGCGTCTTTGACCCGGTAGTCATTAACATCGGTTGGGTGCAAGCCGGCGACCCACACACCACCAACGTCATTCCAGACGAAGCCTCCTTTGGCGCAACAATCCGCACCTTCTCACCCGAGAACACCGCCAAGGTTCGCGAATACGCCGCTAGCTTGATGCTTGACATGGCCAAAGGATTTGGCGTTGAGGCCAGCGTTGAGTTCAGCCCTTACTCGCCCGTTGTGATCAACGACGCGGCAGCGGTTGAACGAGTCGCTCGGGTAGTCACCGAAACTTTAGGCGAGGGGCGCTACATGCCGCTTCCGACCCCGATGACCGGTGGCGAAGACTTTTCGGTGATTCTCAACGAGATTCCCGGTGCCTTCATATTCCTTGGAGCCACCCCGGCCGATGTTGACTACAAGACGGCAGATTTCAACCATTCCAACCGAGCAATATTTGACGACTCGGTGATTCCGGATGCTTGCGCAGTGCTTGCCAGCTTGGCATTTGACGTTTTGGACGAGGCGGCCCTGAAAGCCCTCGAATAGTTACGCCCTGTTACCTAACGGGTTGCTCCCTTTGCTAGCTCTGCTTAATGTTGGATTATCACTCTTCAACCAAAACTTAGCCAGAGGAACACCAAATGAGCAACGACCCAAGCGTCTGGGGATTCGAAACCGCGCAGATTTACGCCGGAGCAACCCCAGACCCAACAACCAATGCGGTAGCCACCCCGATTTACCAGACCACCGCCTACGTCTTCAACTCGGTTGAGCACGCCAGGAACCTTTTTGGTCTAGCCGAGTTCGGCAACATTTACACCCGCATCATGAACCCAACCCAGGATGTCGCCGAAAAGCGCATTGCGGCCCTTGAAGGCGGAACCGCCGCCTTGCTACTTTCATCCGGCCAGGCAGCCGAGACCATTGCAGTGCTAAACATTGCCGAGGCCGGCGACCACATCGTGGCTTCGTCAACCCTTTACGGGGGCACCTACAACCTCTTCAAGTACACCCTGAAGAAGCTTGGCATCGAGACCACCTTTGTCGAAGACCAAGATGACCTTGCCGAGTGGCAGGCCGCCGTTCGACCAAACACCAAGTTGTTCTTTGCCGAAACAATCGGAAACCCGAAGGTCAGCATCCTAGACATCTCGGGTGTCGCCGATGTTGCCCACAATAATGGCGTTCCGCTAATCGTCGACAACACGGTGGCAACCCCCTTCCTAATCAAGCCACTCGAGTTCGGTGCCGACATTGTTGTGCACTCGGCAACCAAGTTCCTTGGCGGTCACGGAACCGTTGTGGCCGGTGCCATCGTGGACGGCGGAAAGTTCGAGTGGAGCAAGTCGGACAAGTTCCCCGGCCTTACCACTCCAGACCCTTCGTACCACGGTGTTAACTACGCCGCAGCCCTTGGCGACGGCATCGCCTACATCATCAAGGCTCGCGTGCAGTTGCTTCGCGACCTGGGCGCCGCAATCTCACCAAACAGCGCCTTCTTGCTGATTCAGGGAATCGAAACCCTGAGTCTGAGACTTGAGCGTCACGTTGCAAACGCCGAGAAGATCGCCAACTTCCTAGAGGCACATGACCAGGTTGAAAGCGTGAACTACGCCGGTTTGCCATCATCGAAGTGGCACGCAGCCGCCAAGAAGTATGCACCAAAGGGCGCCGGCGCGATCGTTGCCGGCGAGGTGGCGGACGGCGATCTGCATTTG
>CAZLWT010000018.1:8201-12687 GCA_964563325.1 uncultured Rhodoluna sp.
GGCGCAATCGTTTCATTCGAAATCAAGGGTGGAGTCGAAGCCGGTTCGAAGTTCGTTGATGGGCTAAATCTCTTCAGCCACGTTGCTAACATCGGTGATGTGCGTTCGCTAGTGATTCACCCGGCAAGCACCACCCACTCGCAGCTAAGCCCAGAGCAGCAACTAACCACCGGAGTCACCCCCGGATTAGTTCGTCTCTCGGTTGGACTCGAATCAATCGACGACCTGATCGCCGACCTCGAGACCGCGTTTGCCGCAGCAAAGTAATTTCTGAAATAACCGTCTCGGGTTCGCCCGACCAAACGAAAGACCAAATGGACTTTCAAACCCCTGAGGACACCGTTCCGTCAGCGTTCATCACCGATGAGCTGAGTCGCCAACTAATTGGTCGACCCCCAGCCACCGGTGCTTGGCGCGACGGCGATGCCCCAGGAGAACGTAGTTTCGCCCCGCTCTCTACTCTCGAATTAGAGAGCGGGCGCGAACTCGTTGGGGCCAGACTGGCCTTTGAAACACACGGCGAACTAAACGCCGATAAGTCAAACGGCGTGCTGGTGCTGCATGCTCTGACCGGCGATTCACATGCCGTGGGTGCCGCCAGCAAGGAACACCCAACCGAAGGTTGGTGGAGCGAAATCATCGGCCCGGGATTATCCATCGACACCGATCGTTTCTTCGTGGTCACCCCAAACTCCCTCGGCGGTTGCCAGGGATCAACCGGCCCTTCCTCGCTTGCGAAGCTTGGCATTGAATACGGATCAAATTTCCCGTACCTGACAATCAGAGACCAGGTGCGCGCCCAGCATCAACTGACCAGCTGGCTTGGAATATCGAGTTGGCACGCGGTGATTGGTGGCTCGATGGGTGGAATGCAATCGCTCGAATGGGCTGCCATGTACCCACTGGCCCTGCAACGTTTGGCGGTCATTGCCGCGCCGGCGGTTTCGAGCGCCGACCAGATCGCACTGAACTCGGTTCAGGTTGAGGCAATCAAGACCGATCCGGCTTTTGCCACCGGCGCATACTATGACGCAAAACCAGGATTCGGCCCGCACCGCGGTCTAGCACTGGCCCGCCGCATGGCGCTTTTGAACTACCGATCCCCCAAAGAACTAAACGAACGCTTCGAGCGCAGTTGGCAATCCGAGGTGAGCCCAATGGGTGGGTCAGGCAAGTTTGCCATCGAAAGCTACCTAGACTTCCACGGCAATAAGTTCACTCGACGCTTCGACGCCAACAGCTACATCACTCTGGTTGAGGCCATGAACTCCCACGACATCGGCCGCGGGCGAGATTCACGCACTGCGGCGCTTCAGGCGATTAAAACCCCGACCCTGATCGCCGGAATCGACAGCGATCGACTCTTCCCGATTCACGACCAGCAGTTCATCGCAGACAACCTCGGTGGCAAGCTAATCGGCGATGGCCTGCAGACCATCCACTCCGAGTACGGTCACGATGGATTTTTGATTGAGCGCGAAACCGTCGGAGCTTTGATTCGCGAGCTGCTCGATTCCTGATCGACCGGCTTCCCCAACTTGGTCAGCCAAAGGTTTGACCAAACCAAAAGCGCAATCAAAACGATGTTCCTGACGCCCAATACTGCGGTCGCGGCCGGATTTGCAAGCAAAATACCGTCGTAAATCACCGGGTAAATCAAATGCGTCAAACCGGCCAAGACCAAACCCGAAATAACTGGTAGCGATTGGCCTCGCAGCAAAGCCAAGAGCAGAGGCACCAGCAGCCAGGCGATGTATTGGGGCGAACCCACCTTGTTGAAAACGATCATGTCAAGCGACGCGGTCAGTGAGATAGCGGCAATCACCGTGACGGTGTCATTGCCCGACTTCCCGGCCTGCCAACCGAGCCAAACGGTTATGGCCAGTGCAATCAGCATCGCAAATCCCATCAGGGCCGCAACCACACTTACCCCAAATCCAAAGACCTGAAATGTCAAGAGCTTGTGATCGTAATAAATACCGCTGCCGGAAACGCCGAAAACACCCTGCCAAAGCCAAGGTGTGGCGATTGGCGCCTCGATTTGAATTCCACGGTTGCTCTGCGTGCTGATGAAACTAAACATCGAAGCGTTTCCGCCAGCAACCAGCCCAACGCCAAGGATGGCGAGTGTGGCAATCGATGCCGTGCCGAAGACCAGCAGCCGCCTTTTACTGGCTATCCATAGCGCCAAAATCAACGCGACCGGCCACACCTTGACCCAGGTGGCGACTATTAACCAAAGCGAGGCAGCCGCCAGTCGTGATTCCACGATGGGTCGAATGGCCAAAACCGCAAGCGCAACACTGATGGCGTCTAGCCGACTGATCGATACCGGGCCAAGCAGCAGCTCAAAAAGCAAGAAGTACCAGGCCATCAGGTACCAGGTTCGCTCTTTGCTTCGACCCCAACGCACCAATGAAGCGATGGCCACAAGATTGAGCGCGCCACTGACAACCAGCCAACCGGCGAGGAAATCATGACCGGGAATCAAACCCCGAATTAAGGAGCTCAGCAGCATTGGCAGCAACGCCAAGAACGGATAAACCCAATCGACATTGACGCCCCAGATATTGCCATGGTCGAACAGTTGCTGCATCCACGGCGCGTACACGTTTGGAACATCGCCCATCGGAGTGGCTATGCCAAAAAACCCTTCGGCAACCACAAGCAACTGCACCAAAATGCCAGCGGTCAGCAGCGCCCAAAAGCTTTGCGCGTACTTCCTCATGCCACCCACCGCTCGGATATGGCGGTTCGCAGCTGCTCGGCGACTCGCATTGCCGAAACCGGGCCCGCTTCAGCCGCCAGTTGCCCGGCCCGCGAGTGCAAGTTGATTGCCAGCTCGAGCAGATCAAAGATTTCAAACTCGGCGGTTCGTTTTAGGTTCGTGGCCAGCAGCGCACCAATCAACCCAGCCAAGACGTCGCCCGAGCCAGCCGAAGCCAAATGCGGCGAGTTGGGTCCAACCAGCCGAGTGTTGCCCGCTGGGTCGGCAAGGCAGGTGGTATTTCCCTTCAACAAGACGATGGATGCGGTCAATCGCGCCGCCTCAGCCGCGCAAAGCTCTGGGTTTTTCGTGACAAAATCTCTAGTTGCCGAAAACTCGAAGCGGTGCAGCAGTGTCGCCAACTCCCCCGCATGCGGGGTTAGCACGCGAAGCTTTGCCGGTTGCGCAAAATCAAAGGCCAAGAGAGCACCGGCATCGACAACCTGAGCCTCGGCCTCGTGTTCGGCCGGCAGCCAAGTATCCATCGCCAAAATAAAATCGGCTGGCTCAAACCCCGAGCCAAAAACCCAACTGTCGCAGCGACCTTCGACATTCACCACTTCTGGGTGCCGGTTCAGCACAAGGTGGGCCGCGCGTTCTGAACCGAGAAAACGAACCATTCCGATGCCGCAGGATATGGCAGCGCTGACCCCAAGCACGGCGGCACCCGGGTATTTGGACGAACCCGTGACAAAACCCAAGACACCGCGCGAATATTTATCGTCAGCCGCCGAGGGTGCCGCTAAAAAACGAGAGAAATTGTCGTTGCTCATGCCTACACGCTACCGATGTTTTGACTCAAAGCGTGAAGCCCAACGTTTTATCGTTGAATGGCGCCCGGGCACGCCTAGGCTTAAGCCATGCTCAAACTTCGAAAAGCCCGATTTGCGGTGTCTGCCTACTTTTTATTTGGTGGCACCTCGATGAGTGTTTGGGCAGTGCACATTCCGCTGATCGAAAAAAATCTTGGGCTAAGCCACGCCGCTCTTGGCTCGACTCTTTTATTGCTTGGCGCCGGTGCCTTCGTTTCGATGCAGATTATGGGCTGGATCATTGACCATTTTGGAAGTCGTTTGCCGACGATCATCGGGGCAATCGCGACCTCGGTGGCTCTGGCCCTTCCCGGGCTCGCAGACAGTTTGCTCACCCTAGCCATGGCACTTTTCGTGCTTGGCATGGCGGTTGGGGCGCTCGACGTTTCAATGAACGCCCATGCCGTGCTGGTCGAGAAGCGCTACGATCGGCCCATTTTTTCTGCCTTTCACGCCTTCTGGTCGGCTGGCGGAATGGTGGGAGCGATTATCGGGGCCGCAACGCTGGGTTTCAGCCTGCCAACTCAAACCACCATGCCGGTCACCGGTTTAGCGCTGTTGATTTCAAGCCTTGCGCTGGCACCCTGGTTGATTAGGGATTCGGTCAAGGACTCGGTCAAGGATTCGGTCACAGGCACTCATTCGGCCGCAAACAGCGAGGAAACCGCTGCGCTTTCCAAAGCTTCGACTGCAGCCAATCGCAAATATCTGGGCCTGGTCTTCTTGATTGGTGCGATGAGTTTCGCGGCGGTGATTGCCGAAGGAAGCGCGGTGGATTGGTCGGCCGTTCAACTTTCGAGCGCAACCAATGCATCACTTTCGGTGGCAGCCTGGGGCCTCGTTGCTTTTAGTTTGACCATGACCGCGGGGCGGCTTTTTGGTGACCGATTGGTCGCAAGATATGGTC
>CAZLWT010000019.1:0-2270 GCA_964563325.1 uncultured Rhodoluna sp.
GCGCACGCTTAAAGCTACTCCCTGATGCTCGATAAAGACAGTGTTTCTTTGGCTCCGCTCTATGACCTCAACACCGGAGTAACCCTGAAAGTTCGGCAATCCTCAGCGATGAGCATAAACAGCAAGTATTCCTTCAGCCAAATAACCCTGGATGACCTGCAGCAAGAGGGAGAGAGGCTGAAGTTGCGACCCGACTGGGTCGCCGATGCGCTGAATCATCTCTCGCAAAACCTGATCGGAGCATTTGAGTCGGCCAGAGACGAAACCGCGAGTAAAAACAATCCTGACGGTCGAGTTGCAACCGTAGGTTCGGCAATACTGCAGGGTCTTGCCTAGGCTTCGAGTGAAGCGCGCAGACCGGCCTTGAGTCTTGGGATGAGTGCAGGGCTGGCCGAAAGACTGTCGACGCCGAGCCGCAGGTAATGAGCCGCTGATTCTGGGTCAGATGCCGATTCACCGCAAATGCCAACCGCTTTGCCGGCTGCCCGAGTTTGCGCGATGGCCGACTCTATGATGGCCATGACCTTGGGGTTTCGAACATCGGCCAGGTCCAGTGAACCAGAATGCCGGCTGTCACCCAGGGTGTACTGGGTTAAGTCGTTGGTGCCGATGCTAATAAAGTCAACTGCTTCGAGCACCTTGGCAAACTCTTCTGGCTCGGCAAGTTCAGGCACCTCAAGCATCACGCCAACCTTGCTGTGGCCGGCGGCTCGGGCCAAAGCGGCAAAGCGCTCTGCCTCGCCAGCCGAAAGCACCATCGGCGCCATGACCCATAGGTCAACCGTCGGGTAGTAACTGGCCGCCTGAGCAAGGGCTTTCAGTTGGGTGACAAGCACTTCTTCGTTGGCCAGCAAAACCTGCAAGCCACGGTTTTTGTAACGACCCGAGCCTGCCGGTTTCAAAAACGGCAAGGGTTTATCAAGGTCGAGGTCGAGAACCCTGGCAACCACCCTTTTGTTTTTGAAACGTGCGAATAACCTTGCGTACTCGTAAATCTGCTCTTCAAGACCGGGTGGTTTCTCACGACCCAAATACAACAACTCGGTGCGAAACAAACCAACCCCCTCGGCCCCGGCATCCAGGGCGGTCTTGCCCTCGAAACTCGAGCCCAGGTTGGCAAGCAGGGTAACCGGTATCTTGACCTCATCGTCAATAATTTTGATCAGCTGGGTGGCTCGCAGCGCGGCATCGGTGTATCGGCGGCGTTCCTCAGCGGTTGGCTTCACAAAAACCTGACCCGAAGAGGCGTCAACCAGCAGGTCGCTGCCATTCAGGATTTCACCCGCTCCGACCACTCCGACGACCGTTGGCAGACTGGCGGCACGCGTAATGATGGCCGAGTGCGAGGTTGGCGTTCCCTGCGCGGTAATAACCGCGATGACGCGCTTGGGGTCGAGCCTGGCGGCATCCATCGGATTCAAAGAATCGGTGACCAGAACGTATGGGTAATCGGGAAAAACCGGAGGTTCGGTGCGGCCATAAACTCGGTCAACCACCCGATCGGCGAGCGCTAGTAAATCGGCCGAGCGTTCGCCAAAATAACCACCGAGCTTATTTAGCTGTCTTGCAAAACTTGAGAATGCGCCACGCACGCCACGGTCCACCCCGGCGCCCTCGGCCAAGTGCGCCTTGATCTCGTCTAGCAGGATCGGGTCGCGCAACATCGCGGCAATGGCAAACATGACATCGGCTGTCGAGCCAGTGCTTTGGCCAAACTCGAGTTCGCCGGCAACGGTATCCATCGCGATTTTTACGTCACTAAAGTTGCGACGACCAGCGTGCCCGGCGGCATTATTGTCGTGCTGAATTAGCAGAAATGCCGGCCCGAAGGCCACACCACTTCCAACTCCCGCACCAACCAGAACTCTTTCAGCCACCCAATGATTGTAGGCACGTGGTTAAACTTATTGCTATGGCTAACCAAGAGAAGAACCTGAAGATTGCCACCGTCAACGTGAACGGTGTGCGAGCCGCGTTTCGCAAAGGCATGGCCGATTGGGTTGCCGAGGCAAAACCTGACATTTTGGCATTGCAAGAGGTGCGGGCCTCAACCGAGGACCTCGAGGCGCTCTTTGGACCAATCGATAACCTCTCGCCAAGCGGCAAGTGGCACATTCTGCACGATGCGGCAAGCGCCAAGGGCCGTGCGGGCGTGGCCATCATCAGCGCCCAGCCATCGCTTTCGCACTCGACCGTCTTGGGCCCCGAGGACTTCGATTCGGCCGGTCGCTGGCTAGAAGCCGAGTTTGAGGTAAACGGCACGCGACTTA